>JBAXWR010000244.1:0-11269 GCA_037128295.1 Mariniphaga sp. | reverse complement strand
CCCGATTTCCCGGCCAAAGTTCCTGATGAAAAGGAATTTGGAAGGTTGACCAAGGCATTTGCATACGGGTTAAAAGCCAAAACGATGCTATATGCCGCGAGTCCGTTGTTTAATAGCGACCGTCCCTTTACCGATTTTAGTGGAAACGAGAAGCTGGTTTGCTTTATGAATTATGATAAAAACAGGTGGAAACTGGCAGCCGATGCTGCAAAAGAAGCCATCACTTATTGCGAATCGAATGGGTACAGCATCGTGAACAATGCCGACAAAACAAAAAACTACAAAATAGCCTGTGAAGACCGTCCCAAATTCGGAAATACCGAATGTATTTTTGGAACCTATCAGGGGACTAACATTGATAAACTTTACTGGACGGGCCGCGGAACTAACATGAGTGGGTATTCACCAACGGAACCCACGCAGAATCAGGTGGAGAAATATCAGAATACAGATGGAACAACGGTCGATTGGGCCAATACAATCACAACCCCTGCCAACGATCCGACCTTTCCGTATAAAAAACTCGACCCCCGTTTTCACCAGTCGATTGCTTACAATGGCTGTTTGTGGATCACGACAGCTCCAACTTATAATCTTCAGATTTATGATGGCGTGGACGCTTCGGTTGCGAACGGTCTTAACGGGCCGATTGTCGCCAAAACCCAATTTGCTTATTTCCCCAGGAAATTCCTGAATGGCTATGAAGTGACAAGTGCCCCATGGACCCCATTGAGTATTTATATGCGCCTTGCTGAACTCTACCTGATTGAGGCGGAAGCATCAAATGAAGCTGACGGCCCATCTGAGCGGGTCTTTACCCGCCTCGATGTCATCAGGACCCGTACCGGAATGCCCACTGTATCAAGAACTTTGGATCAGGCTAAATTGCGCAAATTTATCGAAAATGAAAGAAGCGTTGAATTATTTTTGGAAAACCACCGTTATTTTGATGTGAAGCGTTTGAAAATTGGTGACGTGTTCAAAGGCCCCATTTACGATGTGCGCATCATTAAGCAAAAGAACAATACTTATACTTACACAAAATACAAGTACCACGATAGGGCATGGTTCAATCATTGGTATCTGCACCCATTCCCGTATTCGGAAGTCAACAAAGGTTATGGTCTGATTCAAAACCCGGGATGGTAATCTTCCTACTTTAATTTTCAAAAATTCAAAGAGATGACTAAAATTAAACTGATTATAATGCACATAACCAAAATATTAATATTTCTGGCTATCGTCTTGTGGTGCGGAACAGCATCTGCTCAGAACAATCAAACCGATAAATCAAAACCACAATCTGTCAATGTCGCAACTGCACAGAAAGATTCCCTGAAAGGAAGTTTTTCAGGCTGGCAGGAAATCGCCTATGGAACTGTCAAAAAAGAGAGTGTCAGCTCCTCAATAAGTACAATAAGTGGCAATGAGATCGGGAAGAATACTGTTTTTTCGCTAGGCAATGCCCTCTACGGCAGGATTCCCGGACTGACCCTTAGCCAGAATGGCGGGGAACCGGGCAATGACGTACCTGGTTTTAATGTCCGCGGAACCAAGACTTTTGGATACATGCGCCATTGATCCTTGTCGATGGATTTGAACGCGACCTGAATTCTGTTTCGGTATTTGACGTTGAAAATATCTCCGTATTGAAAGATGGGGCTGCTACTGCACTTTATGGATTAAAAGCGGCAAATGGTGTCATCGCGGTTACGACCAAACGTGGCATTATTGGGAAAAGTAAAGTAAGTGTGGACTTGTCACAAGGGGTACAAGCACCAATCCGACTTCCCGAATTTGTGAATTCTTCCCAATTTGTCAGGATGTACAATCAGGCACTTGTGAATGACGGGCTTCCTGAACGTTATACTGCAACTGATATTGCCGGTTACGACAGTGGCGACCCACTCTATTATCCGAACGTCAACTGGATGAAAGAAACCATCCGTGATTTTTCCCCAATGACATCCGTAAATGTCAGCTCACGCGGTGGCAATAAGGTGGCGCAGTACTATGTATCTCTTGGGTATTTGAACAGTACCGGAATTTATCGCAATACAGAAATGAACGATGGTTACAGCACTAATTCCAATCTGAACCGGATCAATTTCCGCAGCAACATTGATGTTAATGTAGTCCGCGATCTTACACTTCGCCTGAACCTTGGGGGGCAGATCAACGATGCCAATTCGCCACGACCTGCAACTGCAGATATCTGGAACCGCATTTACGATTATCCGGGTCACTTGTTTCCTGTTTGGGTAGGTGAAAATCTGTATGGTGGGACATCGACCTATCCCGAAAACCCGGTGGGTTACATCAATGGCAGGGGTTACCGGACTAACCACAACCGCTTTTTTCAATCGGACCTCGACCTTAAATATGATTTGGGAAGGTTTGTCAAAGGGTTGTCGGCAGGTGTACGTGTTGGTTTTGACAACCAATACAATGTAAATGATTATTGGACAAAGACATATGCGGCCTTTTCGGTTACGAAAGATCCGACAACAGGTAATCCGGTTTACAGTGCTCCGATAGGAGCCAATACAAACCTTGCCTATACCTCACCTACAGGTGACAGCCAGTACAGAAGATCAACAGTAGAAGCCTATACGGAATACAACCAAACATTTGCGGAAAAACATCAACTCAATATCCTGTTGATGTACAATCAAAGCCATTACGTGGTTGGAAAGGAAAACCCGTACAACAATCAGGCAATTAATGGCAGGATCCAATACAGCTATGACAACCGTTTTTATGGTGAACTTTCAGCATCTTACAGTGGTTCAGAAGCATTCGATGTAGGAAAACGATTTGGTTTATTCCCGGCCATATCGGGTGCCTGGATTCTTTCAAAAGAGAATTTTCTGAAAGACAACTCTACGATCAATTATTTGAAACTTCGTGGATCAGCCGGAATGGTCGGTACGGGCAAAGTTGAAACACGGTTTGCCTACCGTCAATTGTATGTGGGATCTGGAACCTATTATTTTGGCAGCAGCAATGCTGGGATAAGCGGTCTTACCGAAAGCACAATCTCCAATCCAGACCTCACTTTTGAAAAATCATATCAATACGAAATAGGGATGGATGCCCGTCTTTTCAACGCAGTTGACCTTTCGATTGCTGTTTTCAGGCAGGACAGGAAAGATATCCTTACTTCACAGTCAACAACGGTACCCGCAATCTTTGGAGGTACGCTCCCAAGTATCAATAAAGGGAAAGTCAGAAATCAGGGAATTGAGGCATCGTTACTCTGGGACAAGAAACTAAAAGACTTTGGGTTCTTTACCAGGTTCAACATCAGCTATATCAAGGATAAAGTGGTTTCGATGGAAGAAGAGGTAGTTCCCAAGGGGAGCGAATATTATTACCGGACAGGTCAGCCAGTTTTCTATTCCTATGGACTTCAGGCGATCGGGTACTTTCAATCTGCAGAAGATATTGCACAGAGTCCCGTGCAACAATTTGGCCCTGTACAACCTGGAGACCTGAAATATGCAGACCGTAACAACGATGGCGTCATTAACAACTATGACGTGGGCCCAATCTGCAACGGTTCAGTTCCGACTCTGGAAATGGGTTTTGAACTGGGATTTAATTACAAAGGTTTTGATATTCAGGCCATGTTTCAGGCACAGCTCAACCGGTACATCAACCTTGCCAGTTATGGGAACATTTTCTTCCCCTTGCGGACCAACCAGAAGATATCGGCTTATGTAAAAGACCCATGGACAGTTGAAAATAAGGACTATGCACAATATCCAAGGCTTTCGACCATGGACAACAGCAACAATTACCGCAATTCGTCATTCTGGTACAAAAACGGGGATTTTCTTAAATTAAGGTCTCTTGAAATTGGTTATACCCTTGCTTCAAATCTTACGAAAAGCATCAAACTGAGCGAAGCCAGGATATTTTTGCGGGGAATGAATGTACTCACCGTTGACCATTTCAAATTTACCGATCCGGAAAGTATCAGCGGGTATCCTGCCATGAAATCCTACAACATCGGATTAAAAGTTCAATTTTAAACCAGCAAGCCATGAAAAACAGATACAAGTTGCTTTTAATCGTTACGACCGGAATACTCTTTTCGGCTTGTAACTTCCTCGAACCGGAGGCTTTATCGCTGACTTCGGCCACCAATGTTTTCTCCAACAACAGCAATATTACAATGCTCCGGAACAATATGTTCACTTTTTTGCCCGATGGTTATGCCAATATTGGGAACTCATGGTTGGCCTCCGCAACCGATGAAGCTGAAGATGTGAATGAAACAGAGACCATTCAAAACCTGAATACCGGGAACTGGAACATGTATTCTAATCCGGATAATGTTTGGTCAAAAAACTATCAGGGAATCAGGAAGACCAATGATTTTCTGCTGGGGACAGATACGATTACCTGGGCCGAATACAAAGTCAATGACCCTGTTAATTATGCTGCAAGGATGCAGAAATTAAAATACTGGCGCTCGGAAGCGAAATTCCTTCAGGCATTTTTCTATTTTGAATTGGTGAAAAGATATGGGGGAGTTCCTATTGTTGACCATAAACTGGACATTATCAAAGATTACGATTACATGGTGACGGCGAAAAGGGACAGTTTTTCAAAATGTATCAATTATATCGTAACACTTTGTGATTCAGCTGCTAAGTATTTGCCTGTCAAACAAGCAGATGTGGCCAATACCGATTGGGGAGTACCAACACGTGGGGCAGCACAGGCATTGAAAGCACGGGCCTTGTTGTATGCAGCAAGCGATTTATTCAATCAGATTGGAAATACCAATGCTGCAATCGGTTATACTGATGATAAGCGTACCGAACGTTGGGTGAAGGCGGCAGTGGCCAACAAAGCCGTTCTAAACCTGATGGCGAGTGTTCCCTACAGCTTTCAGTCAACCTATTCAGCTCTTTTCCTTCTGAAAACGGTCCGCAGCAATGAGGTGATCTGGGAACGGAGATATCCCGCAAGCAATACTTTTGAAACCTTGAACTTCCCTGTTGGGTATCAGTCCGGAAAGACAGGTACATGTCCCTCACAAAACCTTGTGGATGCCTATGAAATGACAAACGGCACTACGTTTGATTGGGCCAATCCTGTTCATGCCGCCAACCCATATGCCAACCGCGACCCACGCTTGTTACAGACGGTCATTGTGAACAATTCGATCTGGAAAACAACAAATGTTCAGTTATGGCAGGGCGGGATCAATGGAAAGCCTATCTACCATGCTTCAAAAACAGGTTATTACCTGAAAAAATATGTAGATGAATCGCTTAACCTCACAACAGGCTTGACAAGTGCCAAACAATGGATCTATTTCCGGTTGGCCGAATCGTACCTCAATTATGCAGAGGCGATGAACGAGGCATTTGGACCAAACGTTACCGATACATTGAAAATTACAGCTATTCAGGCAATTAATAGTGTTCGGACAAGGGCAGGAATTGCATTGACTGCACTTCCAACTACGTTGACAAAGGACGATTTAAGGTTGAAAATCAGGCGGGAACGTAGGGTCGAACTGGCTTTTGAAGACCACCGTTATTGGGATGTCCGCCGGTGGAAGATTGCCGAGAGTACTTTAGGTTCTACCATTCAGGGTGTCAACATTACAAAGGAATTGAGTGGTTCATTTACTTATGTTCCTTTCAACCTTGAAAAAAGGGTATTTGACCCCAAGATGTATTTGTATCCGATTCCGCAATCTGAGATTGTAAAGGGGAATGGCAATATGGTGCAAAATCCAGGGTGGAATTGACAATATTCAAACTGACTAGTTATTCAAATTAATGTTTTAGAACGCTTTAAAAATGAAGAAGTTAATCATAATCGGAAGTGTCCTGTTGTTTTTGATAGGATCCATGAGTTCGTGCGAACGGGCAATCGAGCAGAATATTGGAAATACCTTTGTGTTGATGTCGAGAAACAACATCACGATCTCATTTGTGGATACCCTGAAGATATCAGGAGTTGATACATTGTATAACACGCTAAAAGACACCACAATAAACAGCATTGGTGTTTACAGGAGCGGCTTGTCATCGAGCTATCCCGAAATCAACGTTACCCTCAAAATCGACTCGCTCTATCTTAAATCGATGATCCAGCAGGCAAATGACCCCCTGGTTCCGGATGTCCAGAAGTCAAGTACGGTACTGAATTTTAAGGGATCGATTTTGCTTCCTGCCAGTTGTTACCAGTTTACAAAAACAGCAAAAGTCGAAGGCAATCAAATGGTTGGGGATGTATCGCTGGTGGTCAATAGAAGCAAATTCGCAAAACTGAGAACGGCTAAGATTTTTTTACCAATCGCTATCGATACCCTGGCAACATCGGGTGTCAATACGGCAAAGGCAATATCAATTGTTCAGATTAAAAACGCTTTTATTTACAAAAAGCAATAGATCGGATAACCCACATTTATAAAATTATGATGCTGAAAACAAGAAATATATTCGTTTTAGGAATTTTACTTGTTCTTTTTTCGTGTAATCAGAAACAAGTAAAAAATTATTCACCTGCTACCGGCAAAACAGAGTCGGTAGCAGAGTGGGAGAGACTCCGTTTTGGTGCTTTCGTCCATTTTAACGACAATACCTGCCTTGTCAAAGAGTTTTCTAAAAACACGGATCCAACCGTTTTTAATCCGGTCAACCTGAATTTCGATACCCTGATGACGACTTTTCAGAAAGCTGGTGTAAAATATGCGGTACTCACCACCCGTCATACATCAGGGTTTTGCTTGTGGGATAGTCAGTTAACAAAATTTGATGTGGCGAATAGTCCATTTAACAAGGATGTCGTAAGGTTGTTTGTGGACGCCTGCCGGAAATATGACATTAAACCGTGTCTTTATTATTGTTTATGGGGAAGTAAAGACTGGAATCAGAAGGACTGGAATCCCACCATCAAAGCTGAACTGGAAGGCACTACCCCAAAAAATATTATTTTGGGTCAATTGGCTGAGCTTTCAGAAAACTATGGGGAGATTTATGAATTCTGGCTCGATATGCAATGCTGGGCAGATACAACCCTGAAACCTCAGGAATCCTACGATCTGCTGAAAAGCAAGAACCCAAAAACCTTTGTCCATTTTAACCAGCATGTTCAGGATGGAAGCAAGCTTCGTTATTTCCCTACCGATATTATCAATGGAGAAGAGCGAACACCACCAGTGGGAGGGCATCAGCCCAACCGGACAGTTAACGGAATCAATTATTATCTCCCGTTTGAATACGAAATCACTTCACAAAGATGTGATTCTTTGACGCTTGGCAATGGGCTCATGAAAGGTTCCGTCTGGTTTACCTTTCCCCAAAGCCATTTTTATCCGGTCGACAGTTTGTACAAATACATCAAACAGAGTTTTGACCGTGGCGGAAGTACGATCTTACTTTCGACTGCGCCCGATAAAACAGGTACTTACAGCAAGGCCAATTGCGACAGTATCCTAAAACTTGGGAAACTAATCCAGGGATATAAAATCAAATAAATTGAGATTTTTATAGTTTGATTTGTCATTTTGATAGATATTATTAGTAATTTTACTCAGGATAATGAGTAAAATGTAATAATATGATTGAAAGGCAACATTTGCAGGTAGTTAGATCCAGAATTGCCGAGAGAAGGAAGTTTATTCAGGTAGTTGTCGGACCTCGTCAGGTTGGAAAAACCACGATGATCAATCAGTTATTGTCGAAGATTGACATTCCTTATCTTTTTGAAGCTGCCGATGGAGTAGCTGCTGGCAATACGACATGGTTGTCCCAAATCTGGGAATCTACCCGGATGAAGATGAAATTGGCGGGTAGTACGACATTTTTGTTGGTAATCGATGAAGTTCAGAAGATAGAAAACTGGAGTGAAATTATCAAACAACAGTGGGACAAGGATACCAATAATGATCTGGACATTAAGCTTATTTTGCTCGGTTCATCGCGGCTTTTGATTCAAAAGGGGCTTACTGAATCACTCGCCGGCCGTTTTGAAACAATTTACATGGGACATTGGTCATTCGCTGAGATGGAAAGTGCGTTTGACTGGTCTGTCGAACAATACATCTATTTCGGTGGATATCCCGGCTCGGCTACACTGATTTCGGATGAACCCCGATGGAAGAACTACATTAATGATTCGTTGATCGAAACCAGTATTTCAAAGGATATCCTCATGCTTACACGTGTCGATAAACCTGCATTGTTGAAGAGGCTATTCGAATTGGGATCGGCTTATTCAGGCCAGATCGTGTCGTTCACAAAGATCCTTGGTAAATTGCAGGATAAAGGAAATACAACTACTCTATCTTATTACCTTAAATTATTGTCAGACAGTGGATTGCTTGGGGGCATTGAAAAATATGCCGGAAGTTTGATCCGGGAAAAAGGTTCGATTCCGAAATTTCAGGTTTTCAACAATGCTTTATTGAACAGCCAAACAGGTGATTCATTTGATGTTGTGAAAAGCAATCCTAAAACATGGGGGAGGTTAGTCGAATCCGCTATTGGATCACATCTTATCAATCAATCAATTACTGAACGTTACTCTGTATTCTACTGGCGTGAAAGAAATGAGGAGGTGGATTTTGTCATTCAACAAAACAGCAACGTGATAGCTTTGGAGGTCAAAAGTGGAAGAAGGGGAGAAAACAAAGGGTTATCGACTTTCTCGGGACTCTATCATCCACTAAAAGCACTTATCGTCGGAACAAACGGAATTAGCATTGAGGAGTTCCTTAGGATGAATTCTAAGGATTTGTTTTAAAGGGTAAAAAAAATAAATTATAAACATATGAAACTAAAACTTTTTACAACCCTCAGTCTTGCAATAATTGCTACTTCCATTGCATTATCAGTCAGTGCAATGGAGATCAAAATCCATGTCTCAACTACCGGGAACGATCAGAATGATGGAACCCGGACAGCACCGCTTAAAACAATCGGAAAGGCCAGCGAAAAGGTCCGTTACCTACGGAAACAAGCCCCTGAGAAAGCGGTTGTTGTGTCAGTCGGTGGTGGTATTTACCCACTTGAAAAACCAGTGATTCTGACTTCTGAGGATTCTGGCAGCAAGGACGCCCCGGTTATTTACAAGGCAGCGGATGGCGAGAAACCTGTTTTTACCGGAAGCGTTTCGTTAAAGAATTGGAAACAGCTCTCCAATCCTGAAAAACTAAAAATACTCTCCCCGGAAGTAAATGGCAAAGTATATATAACCGATTTAAAAGCAGCGGGAATTGCTGATTTTGGCGATCCAACAGAGATTGGCAAACGTCCTGAATTGTTTTGCAATGGACAGTTGCAAACCCTTGCCCGTTGGCCCAACAATGGATTTACAAAAGCCGGACTGGTAAAGGGCAAAACACCATTGCCACCTACCTACACCAAAGAGAGGGGAACCGTTGAAGGGATATTTGAATATACCAGTAAAATGCAGGACCGATGGGCAAACGAAAAGGATGTCCGTTTGGGCGGTTACTGGTATTGGGATTGGAGCGATGAATTTCAGAAAGTAGATAAAGTAGATGCCAATACACGCACCTTAACTCTGAAAGAACCTTATCACAATTATGGTTACAAAGACAGTCTGCGCTATTTTGCCCTGAACCTGTTTTGTGAGCTCGATCAACCCGGGGAGTGGTATCTCGACCGGACTGAAGGTTTGCTTTACTGGTATCCACCGAAACAGGTAAACCTTCAAAAAGATGAAGTAACCTTGTCTTTGTTTGGGTCTCCTTATATGCTTGAAATGAGAAACTGTTCTTACCTGACCCTACAGGGATTGACCTTTCGGGAAGGGCGTGGGAGTGCCATTTTGGTGAAAGACGGGAAGAAATGTTTGGTTTCGGATTGCCGGATCGAACGTTTTGGAAGCGACGGCATCCACATGCTTGATGGCTCCGAAAATGGAATTTCGGGTTGTTTGATCCGGACATTGGGTTGCGGGGGGATCCGGATAAAAGGTGGTGACCGCAAAACACTTACTCCCGCCAATCATTTTATCAAACAGACTGTCGTAGAAGATTTTTCATTGTTTAAACGGACCTACCAACCTGCCGTTCACATTGATGGATGTGGCATTCGGATCTCAAACAACCGTTTCAGGAATTCCTCTTCCTCGGCCATACGGCTCGAAGGTAATGACTGTATTATTGAATACAACCAAATTTCAAGGGTTGTCAATGAGTCGGACGATCAGGGTGGAATCGATATTTTCTATAATCCTTCTTACCGTGGGAATGTGATCCGTTACAACCATTGGTCGGATATAGCCGGAGGAACCCGTCATGGGGCAGCAGGAGTCCGGCTTGATGATATGATTTCGGGAGTTCTCATTTTTGGAAATGTGTTTGAACGGTGTGGCGTACTCAATTTTGGTGCCGTCCAGATCCATGGAGGGAAAGACAATCTGGCTTACCGTGATTAATGCTTATTGCTTTGGGCATCAGATTTAAAACAGTACCACCGGGTATTGTTCAGAAAATAGTTATTTTCGATCCGCAAGTTAAAATAACTTTGCACGAATCGTGTTTCTGCAAAATTTATGATTTAATTTGCAGACTTTAGCTGTAATTGAATATTTAATAGATTATAAATCAGGTTTTACCAGACAAAAGTATAATTAGAGTCTGTCTTTAGTCTATAAAATATATGATTATCAGCTATATATATTTGATTTTTAAAAAACTTCTTTTTATCTTGTTCACGAATTAAAGATAGCTGTTACCATGAACTTATACAACGATTTGGTGTTAAAATTTGAGAAAGCCGACTGGTCTAAGAATCCTGAATTTGGTGTTTTCGATACTATTCTTGAGCTTCATCCTGAGATTTATCACATCTTCAAGTCTGATATTGTTGGAAATGAAGATATTAGTGTTTTTGGCCGTAAGGATACTCCCACTGTTGAACAGATAGTCAGGGCGGCGATTTATAAAGAGATAAAAGGTTATGACTACCGTGAGCTTGAATATGCACAAAGCGATTCCCGGATTTGTGCTACATTTATTAAGCTTGATGAGCGCACACCTTTTTGTTTCCAGACATTTCAGAAGTATATTTCAAGAATCAAAGAAGACACGCTTCATAAAGTATTGGTTGAGATCGTAAAAATTGCTGTTGATGAAGGCTATGAAGATATAAGCAAGATCAGACAAGACAGTACCGTTGTTAAAAGTAACATTCACTACCCAACCAACAATTCTCTCGTATGGGATTGCATCCACGAGAGCCATCGCTTGCTTAGCCACCTGAAAGAT
>JBAXWR010000243.1:0-11294 GCA_037128295.1 Mariniphaga sp. | reverse complement strand
CATAAAAAAGGAGGTTGTCAAAAGACAACCTCCTTAAAATTTTATCCAAACTTCACTAAGTTTAGGATCTTATCCGAAAACTATTCGATAACGATTGTTTCTGTCCTACGGTTGGCTTGATGTTCAGCAGCTGTACAAGGAACACCATCAGAACATTTATTGGTAAGCTTTGTTTCGCCAAATGCCTGAGCATTAATTCTTGACATCGCTACTCCCTTGCTAACCAGATAGTCTATAACTGATTTGCTGCGTTTTTCAGAAAGTTTCATATTGTAACTTGCAGGACCTCTTGAGTCAGTATGCGATTTAATATCGGCTTTGACTGTTGGGTTAGCATTCATATCAGCAGCTAAGCGATCAAGATCTGTAACAGCCTGACCTTTAATATCCCATTTGTCGAATGCGAAGTAAACTTTATAAACATTACCAATAACCGCTGGTTTAACAACTTTCTTCTCAATTTTAGGTTCTTCCTTCTTTGGTTCTGGTTTTGGTTCTGGTTTTGGTTCTGGTTTTGGTTTTTCAATGACAACTGGTTCTGCTTTTTTCTTCTTGCCCATCATTTCATCAAAAGTCCCAAAATTGTACCTTAATCCAGCATAAGTATAAAGTTTTGATCCGGCAACATCCGCCAGAGTATATTTAGGATTATGAGGAACGGTATTATCGGCTATACCATCATACCTGTCGGTATTGGTAAATGTCCATTGGGTTCCGATATCCAATTTCAATTTATTGTTTAAGCGAAAAGCCAAACCAGCACCAACTGGCACTGTAACCTTTTGCCATTGTTTACCATTAATAGGATAAACTGAAAAGTCTTGGTAAGGCTTAAGATGCGTAAAGCCATAACCAACTTTAGCAAACAAGTAAGCCTTACGGTCAAATTTATTTTGAGAGAATAAATTGTTGAGGTTCCAAACTGTATTCAGATCAAACTCACCAATACCAGTTTTGAACTTAGTCTTATATGCACTTGAAATCGGAACAGTAGTTTTACTCCAATCCTTACCTGTAAGATTAGTAAAATTCCAAGCCAACTCCAGAGCGAAAACATGAGAATAATTTTTTCTAATCAATGCTCCAACACCAAAATCATTCTCCGCAGTCCAATTCATATAGTGTTCCATAAAAGGTTTATATGTATTATACTCTCCAGTAAACCTTTGAACACCTAAATTAAGACCAACCTCCCATGTTTTTTTAAATTCAGTCTTTTCTTTTTCCTGAGCAAATGATAAAGAGCAGCACATAAACAGTACTACAATACTTAAGCTTAGTTTTTTCATAGATAAAAAATTTTAATATTTGATTTAAGAACTTTATTACTTAATACTTTTAATTGTAATTCATTATGCAAATATAGTGAAATAGAGTAATACATCAACACATATTTTGATTAATATTTTACTATTTTTAACAATCGCAATATAATAAAAAAACACAAACAAAAATCAGTTTTTGTAAATTTTTTATTGGGCTTATAATCAGGGAATTGATTGATATAACATGTCAAATATCATTGCTTTTACGAATTTAGAAAATCCTAATTGGCCTAATCCAATTCAAAACGAATCAAACAAAAATAATGAAGTATAATGAATTAATTACCACAAAATCAATATATTTAAAGTTAATGACAATTAATTTGACCGTAATGTTAATTAAATATTAAAAATCGTATAATTTTCTCTAAAGTGCATTTTTTAGAGATTTTTGTATTTTTAAAACCGAAACCAGTAGTTATTTTGAACCAATAAAATACAACATTATGATTGAAAAAGTGATTATCGTTACAGGTGGGGCGAAAGGGATTGGCCGGAAAATCGTGTTACATTTCTTAAAAATGCATTGGAAATGTGCTATTTGGGAAAGTGATACCAAGGCAATACGCGATATGGAAAGAGAATTAAACGATGGGAACCTTTTTATTGTAAGATGCGATGTATCAGATGAACAGGAAGTAAAAAGAGCTGTCCACCTTACCATAGATCTTTTTGGAAGAATTGATGTACTAATCAATAACGCTGCCATTTCTTGCAACAAACCATTATCAGAACTGAAGCTCGCAGAATGGCAGCACGTTATCAATGTTAACCTAACTGGTTCATTTCTATGCTCAAAATATTGTGAAATCCATCTTAGAGATTCAAAAGGATCAATTATCAATATTTGCTCCACCCGTGCTTTTCAATCAGAATCAAATACAGAGGCCTACTCCGCCTCAAAAGGTGGTATATTTGCACTCACGCATGCATTGGCAATCAGCCTGGGGCCGGATGTCAGGGTGAATTCGATTTCTCCTGGGTGGATAGACAGGACATCGGGACAAGAAAAAGACCAGGTCGAACATGAAATATTCACTGAAGCAGACCATTTTCAACACCCGGCGGGAAGAGTTGGAACCACTGATGATATTTCAAACCTGGTATGGTTCCTGGCCCAGTCAGAAAATGGGTTTATCACAGCCCAGAATTTTACAATAGATGGTGGTATGACCCGAAAAATGATTTATGTTTGACATTCATAATTACCAATTTTTCAATATTTATGAAAAAAGAAAGAGTCTATTCCAAAGAAGAAGAAAAATTGAACATCCTAACCCATCGTTTTGGGTTCATTTTTTCAATATTCGCTTCGGTCCGCCTAATGCAAATTGGACTTGGAAATAACAATAATATTCAGATATACAGCTATTTAATTTATGGTTTAAGCCTATCTATTTTGTATCTTGCTTCAACTCTTTATCATTCATCTAAGGATCCTGAAAGAAGAAGGAAATTAAATATTTATGATCATTCGGCCATTTATCTTTTAATTGCCGGGACTTATACCCCGATAACCTTGCTCACAATTCAGGGAACATGGGGATGGATTATCTTTGGTATTGTATGGTTTATCGCAGTAGTTGGCATTTTAATGAAGATGTTCTTTATTGGGCGCTTTTCGATGCTCTCGACAATTTCATATGTGCTGATGGGATGGGTCATCGTAATCGCGATTAAACCATTAATAAATAGTATGCCATTGCAAGGATTATTATGGCTTTTGGGTGGAGGCATTTCCTATACGATCGGGGCGTTATTTTATCAAAGAAAGTCACTCAAATATGGACATGCAATATTCCATGTTTTTGTTTTGTTGGGAAGCATCTTCCACTATATCGTTATTCTCAACTTTACCCATTGAAAACAAAAACTCCTATATCTACATAATCATTTGATTTTCTTATGTTTATCGATCCTTATTTTTCTATAAAAACAAGTCACAAGTTCGCAAAGTTGACATTCATAAATACCATTCTTAATATTTGGACCAAATCCCATAATTCCACTGACCGATTTAACCGGATCCATAAGGAATGAGTCCGAAAGTCGAATACCACAAAAGTTATTGGGGAAAAGATCAAAAAGCTGCTTTTGTTCAGCAAGAGACCAGCCACAATAGCCAGGACTATACCTGTTTGTCAATTTCAAACCTATACCAATCATTTCATTTTCAACCGAATCCTGTATTTTATCAATAGCAGCTTCAACCATCACAGAGCCAATTACATCAAGGATATAACCTTCCATGAAATCACCATTGGACATCAGATTTTTACTCCTCTCCCCAATTCCTGATCCGGCAGTACAAATAAAAAGGATTGCACCCTCTGCCGTATCAAGTTGCTTGATAATCTTGGTTCCAGCGTTAAAAGTAATACCCTCAAAATTAAAGTGACCTTCTTTATCACAGGAGAAATCGGAAGAAAACAGGAGGCTTCCTTTAATATCACATAATGCTTCGCTTTGTTCCAATGCTAAAGCGATCATTTCGGGAAATGGTTCCGGAGAACTTGAATCAAAATATCCCATTGCTTCCTCAACCATTCCAACATTAATATTCAACTCATTCAATGAGTAACGAAAGTTTTTTAGTTCAGTGAGCATAAATTTTCAAATTCTTGTTGTACACTTTTCTGATCGATTTCAGGACCAATCAAAACAATTTCAGTTGGATAATGAAGATTTGCAACCGGTTGTAATCCAATTTGGCCAAAACTTGTTTGAACAGCAGTTACGCAAGATGTGGTTACCACGTAACCTTTTATACGATAAGTAACTGAACTATATTTCCGAATAAATTGTTCCAGATTCCTTAATGCGATAACCTTCGAAGATTTGATGATAACTGTGCATAAATCTGGTCTTCCTGAACTTTCATGAGGTTCGTTTTCAACGATGGAAACCGGTAAACGAAACTTTGTGACCTGATTCAATTCGATATCGCAAAAAGACGTTTCAGAGATTTTTGCAAAAGGATTAATACCCTTCAATTTACCCATAATATCACCTAATTGATTATCAGCTAATTCACATTTATTTAAAACTATTGTATCGGCCACCCTTATTTGATGAAGGTTACGTCCTACCCTTTCAATTGTTTTATGAAAATTAAGCGCATCGATCACAGTGTAGGTATGTGCCAACCACACGAAGTTCCGAAGTGGGGAGGATGAAATAATCTGGCCAATACTGATGGGGTCTGAAAGACCCGAAGCCTCCAAAATAACCATATCAGGTTGATGCTTGAGAATAAAATCTGTGAGCGAATGTACAAAACTCCCCAAAAGGCAGACACAAAAGACTGAGCCATTGTTTATTTCGAGCAATTCAAATGATTTTCCCGTCTGCATCAATTCACGACCGTCTATATTAACTTCAGCAAATTCATTTTGAATGATGGCTATTTTTTTTGCATCGGCAAATGATCGGATAAAATGCTTAATCAACGTTGTTTTACCGCTTCCCAAAAAACCGGTAATAAGGTAAAAAGGTACTCTATTGATCATTGCATCTATGATTTACGATCACAAAATAGCTACGGCCTGAGCGATTTGCCTGATATGTTCTGGAGTAGTACCGCAACATCCGCCAATAACGTTTACGCCCTCCTTGATAATTGCTTTTACGAAACCGGCAGTTTGTTCGGGCGATTCAGGAAACAAAGTCTTCCCTTCGTGAAGAGTGGGCATTCCTGCATTTGCATGAACTAAAACAGGAATTAGCACATTACATGAACGGATCTCCCTAACGATTTCTATCATTCGTTCAATTCCGTTGCCACAATTTGTACCAATTATATCAACTCCTTCAGATACAAGTTCTTGCATCATCTCAGTTGGAGAAATTCCCATCATTGACCGATATTCGCCATCGACTGTCTTTTCAAAGGTCATCGTACAGATAACTTCCCGCGTAGTGTTTTCTTTCGCAGCCCTGATTGCCAGCCTGGCCTCATCAATATCCGTAAATGTCTCAATAATAATCGCATCGACACCTCCTTTTTCGAGCGCCATGGCTTGTTCTTTAAACGAATCATAAACTTCTTCAGGGGTGATGTCGCCCATCATCAGTATTTTCCCGGTTGGACCAATAGACCCCAACACAAATTTATCACCTGCGGCCTTGCGGGAATTTTCAGCGGCTGCCTGATTAAGCTCAAAAGCCCTGTCTGCCAATCCGTAATGGCTTAATTTTATGCTACTTCCGCCAAAGCTGTTCGTCTCAACCATATCGGCACCTGCATCAATATAACTTTTGGCAATGTCGGAAACCTCCTCAGCATGTTCGATGTTCCAAAGTTCAGGACATTGACCAGCTTTTAGTCCTTTTGCATGTAAAAAAGTTCCCCATGCACCATCGGAAACCAGAATTTTTCCCTCTTTTATACGATCAGTAATTCTTCCCATATCCCTTAATAATTATTTTTTTAAATTTCTTTAAGCCATTCTGTGATCACATCTACAGATGGCACTTTCCCTTGCGATTTAAGGGTGTACTTTTTCAGAATAATGGATGGCATAAGAGTCAGTCCATATTCGGCCAATTTATCCGGCCCCAAAAAGTAAGTAACTTCAATATTTTTCCCAGTTTGCAAAAAAGCCGTTTCAATCCTCGTTCTTAACAGTTTAATCTCGTCTTCATCTTTGCCAAAAACGATAAATTCACCTTTCTTTGCCTGGATCTTCAATTTGATCTTTTCATTGATCCTTTTCTGAATAGCGGCAATCAACTCACTTTTAGGCGGTATCTGACTAACAAATGAGATTTTTCCATCAATACATATCGTTGGTATATTCTTGACCATCAGCGAGGCCATAAAAGTTACACCTTCCATTTGTTTGATTGTATGCTCGTGCCATTCAACAATACCTTCAAAATGTGGAGTTATTTTTTTAACTGCTTCAACCATGTACTGACAAGGTGCACAGGACTCTGAATCAAGGGTTATGATATCGACTATTACCTTATCGCTCTGTCCATAGTCTTTCATATTCAATAATTTCAGACTATCAGCCTTACGCGTCATGGCCCTAAATACCTGTTGTTCATAAGGATCCTTAACCAACTTAGTTACAGCAATCAGGTTTTCAGGAGGTGTCGCCATTGGAAGATCGCATCCTGGCGACAGAATAAAACCTTTGTTTCCCCCCAGGTCAATACAGTCTAAGGCATTAAAAGCAGAATCTTCAGGTGTTCCCATTAAAAGGACAACTGTTAATTGTAGGTTTCCGCCAAAACTTATGTTATGCTTCAATGCGATGTCCTTTACATAGTCAAGTGGAATATTTTCGTCAATACTAATATTATCAGGTTTACAACCGCACATCACCCCAATATTTTGCTGGGCATGACCACAGACAAAAAATGAACTCAAAGCACCTTTATCACGGATATGGTTGAAAATATCCATCATCGGCGGAGAAACAAAACTCTCAAACGTTGATGGATCGATCTGGCTCGTCATCGGATCAACAACGGCAATTACGTCACAACCTGCATCGATATAATAATCAGCCATTTGTATTGCAACCTTCGTACAAAATGCAAACAACTTCTCTGTATAATCAGGGTCTTCAAAAAGTTTCATGAAGATATCGGTCCCTAAAAGATGGAGTGCCAGAGTAAAGGGCCCGGTTATCAATCCATAGAGAGCAAGGTCAGGGTATTTTTCGCGAAGTCGCCTCGTGGCCTCGAAAACGACTGGCATACGACCATCCCCGATCTTTGGAACGGCCAAATCGTCAAGTGAAACCCCTTCCAGCAATGGATGGGAGATTACGGCAGGCGGATTTTCTTCGGACCAGTTGAGCTTGCACCCCAACAATTCGGCCTCAAGTTGAAGGTCAAATAAGACAGGTATCCCATCAGGTTGGTAAAGTTCGACAGCTTTTGCCAGTCCGGCAACAAGATGATCTGAAGAATGAAGATACTCAATAGCGTTGACACCAATCAAACTAGCTCCATGTACACCAACAAAAGGTACCCATGGAATAGAATCAGTGGGTTCAAGTTTAAAAGATTTCTGAATTCGTTCCTTTCCGGTCATTGAAATTGAAATTTTGTAAATATCTGATAATTAATTATTTTTATTGTTCCAATCTGGTGATGATTGATTCAGGAATGTCCTGACAAAAAAATCCCGACGTTTTTGTTCTCCATATTCTCCCCCCAAAGTATGGTTTGATCCAGGGAGTACAACCAATTCAAAATCTTTTTTTGAAGCTATAAGTGCATTGACAACCTGCATCGTCGAAGCAGGATCAACATTATCATCCAATTCACCAACAATCAGTAATAACTTTCCCTGTAAATTTGCAGCATTGACCACATTCGAATTTTCAGCATATTGCGGACCGATCGGATAACCTAACCATTGTTCGTTCCACCACATTTTATCCATACGATTATCGTGGCAACCACATGAAGAAGAACCTGCCTTGTAAAACTCGGGATGAAACAACAATCCTGCAAGGGTATTTTGACCACCTGCCGAACCTCCAAACAATCCTACCCGATTAATATCCATATAGTTGTATTTTGCAGCAGCGGCTTTTATCCAATTGATGCGATCTGGAAAACCAGCATCTTTCAGGTTCTTCCAGCACACATCGTGAAAAGCCTTTGAACGGTTTGAAGTTCCCATGCCATCCAACTGCACTACGATAAATCCCAGTTCTGCCAAACCTGCAAATGCAGTATTGACAGGTTTGAAACTTTTTTGCGCAAAGGAACTGTGCGGACCGGCATATATGTACTCAATAACCGGATAAGATTTACTGGGGTCAAATGTTGTCGGACGGTAAATATTGCCCCAGATGTCGGTTACTCCATCACGGGCTTTGGCAACAAAAGGTTCCGGGGCGATCCATCCCTTTGAAAGCAGATCTGTAACATCGGCCTTTTCAATTTCCATGATTGCTGAACCATCAGAAGTGCGACACAATACAGTTACAGGTGGCGTAGTTACTGTTGAGTAGGTATCAGTAAAGTATTTGAAATCGGAAGAAAATGATGCCTGATGATCCATTTTCGCCGGAGTCAGATCCACCAGATTGCTTCCATCAAAATTTATCTTGTAATAGTGAATGAAATAGGGATCCTCACCAATATTCCGACCTGAAGCTTTAAAAATAATAAACAATTGCTTCTCATCTACTTTTACAACCTCCCTAACCGGCCAAT
This sequence comes from Mariniphaga sp., assembly GCA_037128295.1. GTDB lineage: Bacteria > Bacteroidota > Bacteroidia > Bacteroidales > Prolixibacteraceae > JAAFHB01. Next base: position 2,784 of record JBAXWR010000243.1, on the reverse strand, counting down.
TTCCTTTGGTTATCTGAGTTTTCACCTTACCTGTTTTTGAATCGATCAGATAGAGATGATTCCAGCCGTCCCATTCAGACATCCAAATCATCTCTTCCCGACTATCCAGATCATGCCGGAAATGCTTTCCGCTATAATCAATGAACGTTTTGCTTTGCTCGTCGATAATCACCCTTGTTTCACCGGTGGCAGCGCTGACCTCGACAACCTGATAAACCTGATGGCCACTTTGATTGAATTCGAAGGTAAATGCCGAACTCGTTTTATTCCAATCCAATCTGGAGAGTGCATATTGGTTTTCAAAAGGTTTTGTGTTAACCGGAATCTGTTTCAACGAGCTGATATTAAATAAAGAGGGGCGTTTGATGGGAAGTGCGTCACCAGGTTTCAGGTAATTGCGCTTTTGCAGGATGGGTTGCAATTGAGATTTAGGCGATGACTCCACAAAATAAATGACATGCCCTTCGTTATTTCTTATTTTATTGACTGCCAGATATTTTGAATCAGGTGACCATTGAAAGTAGGAAGAATAGAAATCTCCTTCCGCACCTTCAAAACTGAGTTGGATCTCCTTGTTGTCTTTTGCGTTTCGGATGTAAACGTTAAAATTCTTTATAAATGCAACCCAAATACTGTCGGGTGATGCAACTGGTTTATTTCCAAGCTCATCAAAGGGATCCATCCAGGAAGGTCCGGGAGGATCAATTTTGATTGGAGAGCCTTTTTTTAGGTTGTTGTCCAATAAGTTATAGGTCCAGTGAAATTTCATCAAGTCAAATCGGATCAGATTTTCTTTTAAATCAAATTTCAACTTATTCAATTGCAATGATTTTGCTGAAATGTCTTTATTTGATTGTTTCTTAAGCTGTTGCAGTAATTGTTCCGTATCGAAAGCTTTAATCTTAGTAGCTTTCGAAGCATCAACAAGAAAATATTCTGTGCTATTGCGTGTTTTAATCTGATACCAAAAGCTTGAAGTTGAATCTATCCAATTCAGATTATTGATCTGATTATAAACCAGATCGTTCAATTTTACAATGGAGTCGGCCCGTTGATAATCGGCAATGCCAATTTGCGAAAACCCAACTGATGACGAAATGGTCAACAATAAAAAAACAGTAAATCTCAATAATGAGAATGGCGAAAAATATTCGGACATGATTGGTATTTAATCTTACCAGATATTGTAAAATATTAAAACTTGAAGGCTGGCAGATTGCCTGGCCTTCAAGTTTTTAAAAGCGAATGAAGCAATATTTTTACATTCTTCGATCGTTTGCTAAATGCGAAGTGTTAATTCAATTTAGCCAGGTAATCTATAAGTCCCTGTGGATCAGCAGAATAAATATCCATTCCAATCTTATTGCTATAGTCCTGTGTAACAGGCGCTCCACCAATAGCAACCAATGTTCCCGGAACAGCTTCCTTAACGGCTTTGCCAATCTTCTCCATATTGACCATTGTTGTTGTAAGTAAAGCAGAAAGACAAACAACCGCGCCTGGATTGGCTTTTACAGACTCCACAAATTTCTCGGCTTTTACATCAGTGCCAAGGTCAATCACTTCCCAACCGCTACCTTCAACCATCATGGCAACCAAGTTTTTACCAATGTCGTGAAGGTCACCTTCGACAGTTCCGATAATGATTTTTCCTTTCCGGACAACCGAACCATCATTGAAAAATGGTTTGAGGTGTGCCATACCAAAACTCATAGCTTTTGCACTCATCAATACCTGAGGAACAAAAACTTTGTTTTCACGAAATTTAACGCCTACCTTTCCCATACCAATCACAAGTCCTTTATTCAGTACCTCAGTTGGTGGGATTCCCATTTCAAGTGCTTTTTTAGTCAGTTCATCTGCACCTTCCTGGCCACGAAGATCAGGAGGATAAGGTGAAGCCAGGTTAATTTTTCCAAATTCTACACAATGAGCCAGTTTTTCAAGAATCTCTTCCATTTTTTGTTTATTTAAGTGTTTCGAATAATTAATTCAGGCTGAATTACATATTGTTCTGTCAGTCTATTCTCCAAATTTTCTTCCAGCAATTGAGCTGTTCTTTTTGCCATCTCATCATACTTACAATTAATGGCAGTGATTGGCGGATCAAAAAATTGAGTCAATTCAGTGTCACCGTAAGAGACCACCGAAACAACTCCAGGAATTTCTACTCCCCAAAGTTTTAATCGTCCAACAACCCTGATGGAATCAAGATCAATACATGAAAGGATTCCACTGATTCCATTATTTAGCAGATAATCTAAGCTCATATCATTAACACGATTCAGGACAAATAATTTCCGTGAAGGATATTGTTCGTCTATCAAATTGCGAAAAGTGTTTTCTATCAATTCATGTAATAGATTACGACCTTTCCAGATCTCATTTTTAACCAACAACAAGTTTCCACTTCCTTGCAGCACCAGATAATCCAAAGCCCGTTTGACCCCAAGATCGTAACTTTGTATGACATACCGGAAATACGATCCTGCCATTGTATTATCGACAAGCATAACCTTGGAGCTACCGGGCATTAATTTCCGATAGAACTCTGATGTGGTCATTTCATTAAAGTTGGGAACGACAATGATTGCTTCGTAACCTTCGAGTATCATTGTTCTCACCAATTGTTTTTCCTCCTCGGCGTTGTTGTAATCGAAAAAATAAACCAATTCGCGCCCACGCTTTTTGGCTTCTTCTTGTAAACAACAAATCAGTTGCTCGATATTGGAGGAATAAAAAGGAACGATCATCCCCCAGATCTTCTTCAACGTCCGTTGCGAA
>JBAXWR010000242.1:0-11332 GCA_037128295.1 Mariniphaga sp. | reverse complement strand
AATCCGGCTATCAATAAAAATATAAATAGACTTGTCTTTTTCATGTTTTTCAAAGTTAAAAATTAGAAACTAATATTGACACCCATCATAATAGTCCTTGACTTTGGATAATAATCGCGTCCTTCGACTCCTGGGGTCAAGCCGCTCATATCCACTTCAGGATCCAACCCTTTGTATTTGGTGATCTTGAACAGGTTCTGGCCTGAAAGATAAATTCTGAGGTTCTTCACCCATTTGATGCTTTCTTTTTTGAAAGTATAGCCAAGGTTCATATTTTCCAAACGAATGAATGAGCCATCCTCAATGTAGTAACTACTGTAAATCGGAGAGTCGGTCAATCCGGAAGTCAAAGCCTCAACCAAGACATTTCCACCCATAAGCCACTGAGTTGTAGCAAACGACATCCTACTATAATTCAATACTTTATTACCGGATACGCCTCTGAAGAAAACAGATAAGTCCCAATTCTTGTAATTCAAAGTGTTGTTGATGCTAAATGTCAGTTTTGGCTGTGGTGACCCGATGTAAGTCATATCCTTGTCATTGATCGTACCATCCTTGTTGATATCGGTGAATACATATTTCCCGTTTTTGTCCAATCCGGTACATTCATAACCAAAGAAAGTACCAACGTCATGACCTACTTCCAGGATGTGTGTAGTGGTATTCGATCCACCGCGGATGAATGCGGAACCTACTTTTACAGCGCTCATCTGGAACTCAGAGTTCGACAACGATGTCACCATATTCTTGTTGTGCGCCATATTCAAGCCAATGGTCCATGAAAAATCTTTGGATTTAACCGGAACAAGGTTCAACAACAATTCAATCCCCTTGTTACTCATAGCACCTACGTTGGCCAAAATAGTACCGTAAGAATACGGAGGAGTAGGCACATTGTAAGTATAGAGCAGATCGGAGGTCTTTTTATTGTAAATCTCAAATGTACCATTGATCCGATTTTTGAACAATGAGAAATCGACACCATAATTCAGCATGGCAGTTTTCTCCCATTTCAGGTTCGGGTTGCTGTTCTGGGTTGGCCCATATGTGGTGTACCATTGGCCACCATCATAATATTTCCCTTGCTGTCCATAAAGGTCAATTGAATTGTATGGGCCAATACCATCCTGGTTACCGGTAACCCCATAACCAACACGCAATTTAAGGTCGTCAAGAAACGTATAACTGCTCATGAAATTTTCTTTCGTAACGTTCCATGCACCTGAGAAGGATGGGAAAGTACCCCATTTGTGATTGGCCCCAAATTTAGAAGAACCATCGCGACGGACAGTTGCGGCAAAAACATATTTCTCAAGGTAATTGTAGGTAAACCTACCAAAAGAAGAGATCAATTTGGACATATTGCGCTGGGAATAAACGTCTGCAGGTTTAAGGTTTTCACCCGACTGAAGGTTGTCGAAACCAAGCAAGTCTGTCCTGAACTGTTGGTTTTGCGCCCCAAAGAACCTGTAATCGCTTTGTTCCCAGGAATATCCTGCCAATGCGGTAATGTTGTGGACGTCTTTGAATGTCCTTTTATACCTTAGGGTATATTCATACATGCTCCTGTCCCATAAGCTGCTTTGGCGCTGAGCATAACCCTGAGCATTCCGGCCCCTCTCAGTGGTAGAATTGTTGTAAAGGCCCCAATCGTTGGTATTCCTTTCTTTAAAAGCACTGGCTGTAACGTTCAAACCTTTGATAACCTCAAAGTCGGCCTTAACGTTCCCGTAGAATTTATTGTCTTTGTTCTCCCTTTTGTTATAGGTGATGTTCCTAACCGGGTTACCCTGGTCAAAATCGGTATTGTCGTACCATGTTCCATCGGCCAGTTTAACGGGAACAACAGGAATTGTATTGTAAGCAAGAATAAAGTTTTGGGTCTCGGTAGGGGAATTGTCTCCCATTACTTCATTGGCTGTAAAAGTCAACAACAACCTGTCATCAATGGCGCGCTGATTGATCGAGAAACGCATGTTGATCCGGTTCATGCTATTCCCTTTTACAACACCCTGCATATCGAGGTAAGAAACAGAGGCCATGTAATTGTTATGGTCGCCACCACCTGAATAAGACAAACTGTGGTTCTGGGTAACACCCGTTCTCATGATTTCACCAAACCAGTCGGTGTCGGCACCCAAATCCATACCGGTAATGTTCTTACCGTTGTCGGCTGCATATTTCCTCCATTGGGCACCATTCAACAATTTTGGTTTATTGGTTACATTATCAATACCGGCATAGCCTTCATAACTAATGATAGGTGCTGATTTTGTTCCTTTTTTGGTTGTGATTAGGATAACCCCTGATGCAGAACGAGATCCATAAATGGCTGCAGAAGAAGCATCCTTCAATACTGAAATAGATTCAATGTCCTGAGGGGCAACAGAATTCAAATCACCACCTGGAACACCGTCAATGACAACGAATGGCGAACTGCTCCCGTTTAACGAGGAAGTTCCCCTTAACCTGATCGTTGCACCACTTGTAACGTCACCACTACCCTTGGTGATATTCAAACCAGCCACTTTGCCCTGTAACAGGTCGGCTGCATTGGATATAACACCTTTGTTGAAATCCTTAGCCGAAACATTGGCAACAGAACCTGACACTTCCCGCTTGGTTTGTGTACCATAACCAATAGCAACAACTTCACTAAGGGTTACAACATCCTCTGCCAATACGACATCGATAACCGTACGGTTGTTGATTGCTTCAGTAATTGGTTTCATGCCAATAAACGAAAACGTCAATGACCCTCCGCTTGGAGCCTTGATAGAATACTTGCCGTTCATATCGGCAATGGTCCCAACAGAGGTGTTGGGAACGACAACGGTTGCCCCCGGAATAGGGTCGCCAGCCTTGTCCTTGATTGTCCCGGTAATGGTTGTCTGCGCAAAAACCATACTTGTTCCAATCATCAAAAACATCAGTGCAAGATACACTTTCCTGATGCCTGTAAACACCGAAAGATTCCGGTTCTCATCTGTTTGTAATCTTTTCATCGAATCATAATTAAAGGTAAAACATAACATTAATAATAACTAATTTAAAATAATAAATTCTGATTTTTAAAACTCAATCTTGCTTTTTCCGTTCTTACATCTAGTTTAATTAATAAATTAATAAAATTTTTTTACATTTGAATATCAATAACTTCCAACACAATATGTCCTATCTAGAAAATCTAAAAAAGTCAAAATTAAAACTATTTAAGGAATTTTAACATGGGTTAATTCATTAAATCAATATTTATTTTATGCAAACGATTGCGCTAATCATGTTATAAAAATATATTTTAATAACTGCTGTTTTGCTTCAGATTTTCGTTTACATCCAAAGCTGATGTAGGAATTGGAAATAGGGCTTTTCGAACGTCCGTTGGTGGCTTTTCCTGCCAGGAGTCCTTAAATCTTCCAAACCTTATCAGGTCCTGCCGACGAAAGCCCTCCCAGTAGAGTTCAAAACCCCGCTCTTTCAGAATATCATTTAATGTCAAACTTGTCAGTAAAGGCAAGGTTTTACCCGCCATACTCCTTTTTGCCCTTATAAAATTGACATCAGCCAGTGCACCACTAACATCTCCTATCCTGAATTTCGCTTCGGCCCTTACCAGATAAATATCGGAAATCCTTAAAACCGGCACATCATTGGGTGAAGAAAATTGCCTTTCGGTTTTCGCATTTGGTGCATATTTCACAACCCTGATCCCTGCATTTTCAGCAGAACTTGCCAGATTCACTTCCGGAACAAAAATTAGTGGTTCGTTATTTCTCATCTTCAATGGAATGCCTGCTAATGAGAATTGCTGTCCAACCAGAAATCCCTGATTGAACCCGGTTTCTTTCTTAATCCTTGCATCGTAAAAACGGGCATCCTCACTCACGTTCCAGGTATCGAAAAAGGTAGAGGTCGTGCAAGGTCCATTCCAAAGGCTTGTGATGTTTCCAAAGGTTTGGGAATAGTGCAAAGTAAAATTGACCCATGCACTTCCGCTCCCCATATCCACATTATCGTCCATCGGAACCCGCAGGATAAATTCAGAATTCTCGGCCACATCTTTTTGGAACATCGACCAATAATCGTTGGTTACAGCATAATCGGGGTTACTGATCACCAGATTGGCATATTGAATTGCATCTGTCCATTTCGGTTCGCCTGTACTAACTTCATAATTGAGGTAAATTTTGGACAGAAGGGCATTGGCTGCACCTACCGTTACCCTTGCGCTACCAACTTCCGACTTGGTCTTAAGGCTAGGAATTACAGCCAATATCTCATTGATTATGTATGTGTTAGCCTCCTTTCGGGATAAAACTTTGGGAGTTAAGGAAAAATCAATTTCGCTGGCTTCACGAAAAGGAACCTGCCCAAATAAGTCGTTCATAAGGTACATATAATAGGCTCGGAGGAAACGGGCTTCACAGATGTATCGTTCGGTAGTCGGATCCTGGGTGAATTTCCCAATGTAATAGATTGCGATATTGGCTCTTGAAATTCCCTGGCTCAAAGCTTCCCAGACGTTCTTCATTCTTCCGTGGTCGGCTGTCCAGGTATGAAGGTGCAATTGCTGCCAATCGCCATTATCGTACCAATCGGTTCCCCTTGTCGGTACGATCACCTCATCCGATGTCATTTCCTGAAGGCCCCAGTAATCGAACCATTCAATTGTCCGGCGCAGACTGGCATAGGGCGGATTGATCAATGCCTCGATATTTACCGGATCGTTGATCAGGTTGGCTCCTAATTGTTCATCGAGTATTTTCTCGTCAAGGTTTGTGCATGAAATCGTTCCAAATATTGCAATCCAAGCAGCTAATCCCGATAATTGTTTGATTTTCATATTAACAGGATTAGAATTGAAGATGGATACCCATTGTAAATGTAGTAGCCTTGGGATAGGCAGTATAGTCCATCCCTAAAGAAGGGACTCCATTCTGACTTGCATCAACGCTCACCTCAGGGTCGAAACCTGTATATTTTGTAAATACAAGGAGGTTGTTCCCTGTAATATAGACCCTTGGGTTAGACAACCATTTAAGAAATTGTTTTCTAAGGGTATATCCAATTGTGATATTCGATAATCTCAGGAATGAGGCATCTTCAACAAACCGGGAAGAAAAAGCATTGGAATTGGAAGGTGATTCGACCGAATTCAAGACGGCCTTGGTAACATTCGACCCATTTTCAAGGGCTCCTTTTACAAATATGGCGTTGGCTGCGTTATTGTAAACCTTGTTTCCTTGTGTTCCATACCAGAACATGCTAAAATCGAATGATTTGAATATCAAACTGGAATTGAAACTATATGAAAATGTAGGAAGTGCAGAACCCAGATATTCTTTTAGAGGCAAACCATCGGCCCCCTTTTTATAAATACTTAAACCGTTTTGATCAAAACCTTTAAATCGGAACCCATAAAAAGAGCCGATCGGATAACCGTTGCGAATTGCCTGTACACTGGTTCCCGTAAGGCCTTGTCCACTGGCTGCGCCTGTCAGGATCATTTTAACGGGAAGATCTTTAACCTCATTTTTAATATAAGCATAGTTCAAACCAATGCTCCAGTCCAAATCATGTTTGTCGATAATATCCGCAACCAACCCAATCTCCAAACCATTGTTAATAATCTTTAAATCAGGCACATTCTGCCATTGTGTCTGGGTTGCTGCCGGTGCTTTTGCTGTGATCTCAAGCAACACGTCCCTGGTTTGTTTGTGAAATACGTCAATAGTTCCGGTAATTATGTTCTTCAGGATTCCAAAATCAATCCCTACATTCGATTGAATAGTGGTTTCCCATTGAATATCAGGGTTTGGTGTCCGAAGAAAAGTGACGCCAGGAGTTAATGTGCCATCGAAATAACCATTTGCAGAAGGGGTAGTTCCGACCGATAAAAGGGAAATTTTATCCGGGATTTCCTGGTTTCCGGTCAAGCCCCAGCCCAACCTGAATTTCAGGTTTGTAAACAGGTCAAGATCCTGGATGAATTTTTCTTCCGAAGCCCGCCATGCAAAGGCAGCTGAAGGGAAAAAACCATATTTTCTATTTTTCCCAAATTTTGAAGAACCGTCGTACCTGCCCGTCAAAGTAAAAAGGTATTTGTTGTCGTAGCTATAATTTGTCCTGCCAAAGAAAGACTGAAGTTCACGCTCATACGCCGAAGAACCGGCAACCGCTGCTGAAAACTTTCCATACTGAAGGTTATCTGTATATTTGACATCCTTCACTTCGAATCCATAAACCCTTAATTGACTGCTTGAATACCTAATGTCCTGATAAGCATGACCTGTCAGGAAATTAAAATTACTCTTATCCCCCATTTTAAGAGAGTAGGTAAAGTAGTTTTCCACCAGGCGGTTGTTGGCTGTAATCCTGTTGATATTTGCTTCGCCCTTGTTTACCATGTACGACAACTCCTGATCCTGATTCACACGACGCTCGGCAATTGTACGGTCAAGGCCAATGTTCAGCTTATACTTCAGGTTTTTGACGATCTCAAACTCCGAGGAGAAATTGACGAGTACACGGTCAGTTTTAGTGATATCATCTACAAGTTCGATCATTGCCAATGGATTCCTCTGATCTTTAGTGTGTTGATAAAATGAGCCGTTGGTATTTCTTATAGGATAAGTGGGATTGAGTTTAAGTGCGCTCAGGATCACGTCTCCTTCAAAGCCCCCGGTTTCCGATATTGGGACGCGGAAATCCTCAGTATGTGAAGCAATGATCCCAAAAATAAGGTTCAACCTGTTATCGAAAGCGTTTTGTGAAATTTTTAGCTTCCCATTCAATTTCTCAATTCCGGTAGTCTTGACAATACCTTCCTGATTGAGGTAATTTAATGCCGACTGATAGGTAAAATTATCGGTACCCCCGCCAAACGAAAGGTTGTGACTTTGGGTAACACCCATGTTGAAAATTTCATTTTGCCAGTCATTGCTTGCACCCAAATCGAGCAATGAACTTCCATTGGCTTTTCCATAGGAACGGAATTCAGCGGCTGTGAGAAGATCTATCTTTTTCCGGATCTGTGAAATACCCATATAGGCATCATAACTAATCTTTCCGAGACCTTTCTTTCCCTTTTTTGTTGTAATCAGAACAACTCCATTTGCACCACGGGCACCATAAATGGCAGTTGAAGAGGCATCTTTCAATATATCAATCGATTCAATATCTTCAGGGATCAGAAAGCTGATCGGATTTTTTTTGCTTGTTTCATTGATTCCGGCTGCAACTCCACCATTTGGTGTGATATCTGCATTGTCGAGTGGAATTCCGTCAACCACATATAGCGGCTCCTGGCCTGCACGGATTGAATTCGAACCACGGATACGGACGGTCATTCCCGATCCTGGCTCACCATTGTTTTGGGTAATATTGACCCCGGAGACCCGCCCCTGCATCATTTCTGCCGCAGATGTAGAAACGCTCTTGTTCAGTTTATCGCTCGTCAACCGTTCGGTGGCACCTGTCTGGTCGATCTTGCGCTGTATTCCATATCCAACAGCGACGATTTCATCAATTGCAAAAGAAACATCTTCAAGTGAAACTTTTATTTCGGTTTTGTCCAAAATAGCAACTTCTTGTGTGGTCATACCCACAAAAGAGAAAACAAGTTTTTTTGAATCTGCAGGAATCGAAAGTTTAAACTTCCCGTCCATGTCAGTCGTGATACCAATGGTCGTACCTTTCACCAAAACCGCAACACCGGTTATTGGCTGACCATTTGTATCAATTACATTCCCGGAAATAACTTTCATTGCAACTTGTTGGTTGTTAACTAGTTTTGTGTCTGATTTCTGAATTACGATCTGACGTTCGTAAACATCATAAACCACATTTTCATCTTTCAAGGCGATATCAAGTATCTGATTGATTGTTGCTTCTTTTATCTCAATGTTCACCAGTTTGGCGGTATTGAAATCTTCGCTACGGTAGAGAAAAACATATTCGCTGTTTTGCTCAATGTACCCAAAAAGACCCTTGATGGAAATATTTTGAAGGCTGATATTTAGCCTGGTAGTTTGGGAATAACTATTTGCCGATATTGAAATAAAAAAACAAATAAGTATCCCGATGGTCAATTTCATAATTTGCCAGAGATTTTATTGGCTTCACGTACCGTGGAAGCGCAAATGCAACTTTTTTTTCATAATTTTGAACTGTTTTTAAATAAATACTAAATTGTTCTGGTGTTTATTCCAACCGGAGAGTGTTCCACCACTTTCCGGTTATTTTATTTTATAACATACTTGTTTTCAGATTCTTGCTCAATCTTTGACAAAGATACTTTTGCGAGGTACTCCATCACCTCTTTCCTGCTTTGTTTCAAATCGAGCTTTCCGCTAATGCGGATCGCTTCTTTACTGCTCTCCTCAAACCGGATTGAAACATTGTAAAACCTTTCTACCTTCTTGATCACCCTGATGAAGTCAGCATCTTCAAAGCTGATCAATCCCTTGGTCCATAGCCGGTAATAGTCTGCGTCAACCTTGTAAACATTTGTGTTGCTTGTGGTTTTGTTAAAGGAAGCCATTTCGTTTGGTTTGATAATCAAATCTTTATCAAACAATCCGTGATCTTTTTTCCTGATTGCCACGCTTCCCTCTTTCAGGACAGTTTGTACGACATTGTCTTCAGCATAAGCTGAAAGGTTAAATTCGGTTCCCAACACCCTGACATCCATGGTTGTTGTTTTTACGATAAAAGGAAGGTCTTTATTTTTTGATACTTCGAAATAGCCTTCACCATACAATATAACCTCCCGTGTTTTTCCACTGAATGTTGTTGGGTACAACAATCGGGTACCGGCATTAAGCCAAACGGTAGTATTGTCGGACAATACGATTTTCGATTGATTGCCATAGGGGATCACCAACTGGTTCAACGCATTGGCCTTATCGGAGGTTGATTTGATGATGGAATCTTCGTTAAGGATAATAACCTCTTTGTGCGTATAGTCGATGGTCGAATTGGAACTAAACAATTGAACATTCTCGCCTTTTGAGGTGATCAAGACAGGACCCTTTGCAGAAGTGGGGATAGGTTCCGATAATTCTACAACTTGTAAAGCCTTATCCTGTTTGTTCATAAAGAAATAGACCTGCAATCCTCCAATGGCAAAAAACAGGATGGCAACAGCGGCATACTTGATAAACGAATAGACGATTGTCAACTTTTGCTTCTTTGCGATCTCCCGGGTAATTTGCGCCTGAATATTTAAGGCCAACTGTGATTTTTCGGATGCATTAAGCAACTCCTCCAAAAATTTAAGATCGCTTAATTGTGCTTTGAAGGCCAGGATCTCTTCCTGTTCTTCCTGATGTTCGGCGAGGAACTTTCGCCAATGCTTTTCGACCCACGGGTTGTTGTGATAGACCCATTTGAGAAAAAGAGGATTTTCAATCAGTTTTTGTTCTTGCGTTGTCATTTATTTCAATTCTATACACAAGAGTTATCAATGTGAAAAAAGGGACAGAAAAGTTAAAAAATATTTTTATTTGTCTAGTCAAGCTCTTCAACTATCCTTCGAGAACCACCTTCATCGCAATATCGGCCCATTCCCAAAGCCGCTGTGGCTTATAGTTGACCGTTGAAATATCCTTCATAATAAATTCAAAATTGCATCCTTTTGCCGCCTGCTTAAATATAGTTAATTGTCTTTTAGCCTCTTCTGCCTCCCAGGAGACAAATACGGCAGGCGATGGTTTCCGGCTAAGCACGTATTTATCGCCAAGGTTTCTCACAGCCCTTTCAACATCAACCCAACCACTTGCCGAAACCTTTCGAAGGTTGGGAATCCTTGCCAGAATTTCCGATTTTGTATCCAACGGTTCGCAGCACCCATAATAGGTAAGTCCAAACCTTTTGAGCCATCGCAGGTCGTGCTCTATGGCAAATTCCCAATGCATCTCAGGGGAGACAGAGGTCAGAATCTGGGCATTTGAACACCCCCACATGTCGATCGGCCGAACATGATCGGGATTAAAACCTTCCCCGGGAAGTTGGCTTGTATATCCATACCCACCTGAGCCAATCCGGGTATTGTTGCAATCGAGGCTCAACAGGTTTTGGGCGTCAAACTGGTCGAGTTCATCCATCCAGGCATCCACCATTTTCTCATAGGCAGCGTGAACCATATCGGGGCGCAGGCACAAGTCCATCATCGCCTCCTCTATGCCCCACCAACGAATCAAAAAATCCCATGGTGTGTACCAGATATGGGTCTGACCAACTTTTTTCACAGGGATAATCCCTGAAAAAATGTCCTGCATGGCATCGAAGCTGTATTGGGTGGCCTTCGCCATATAGGTGATCTTAGGATTCTTGATCTTTTCAATGTCCTCTTGATCTTTGATTTGCACCTTAAAATGGCGGGAATAGATTTCATTGTCTTTATCCGTGTGGAGAGTGTCCACATCTTCTACAATCCCGAAATCGGTCGTTTTGTAAACAATCGGGCAATCGAGGTAATCGTTCACGATCATGTCACAGGGCATATGTTCCCATTGATAGATCGTCCGGCGAAGGTTCGTCTCCAATTCCCTGGCCCACGGATGGCTGGTCTGAAGGGTCAGCTCATCGTTAACATTCATCTCATGCCATGGGATTTCATTGATCCATACCATTGGTCTTTCCTGCTTCAGGTCGTTCATTTTTTGCCAGAGAAGTGCTTTCTCTTGATGAACAGGCAGGTTTCCAATTTCTGCAATTTTATTGCCGAGTCGTTGCAAAACAGACTTTTCATCTGAAGTCAGGATGATCTCCTCTTCAACAGGTATTTGAGGAATATGACTTGGATCGTGTAGCATGGTGATCTATTTTGAATTAAAGTTATTTTTTCAAGGAAAGGTCTTTGGCTTCCTGATAAAGGATGACTTCTTCCCCTTTTTTTAGATTGAGTTCAAAAATCCCTGGTTCAACCTCACGTGGGTTGGCAGAAGGCAAGGAGGTCCTAAAAGTACCGACAAATCCCGGACGCACCTTGCATGGAGCACCCGCCAGACTTTTGATCTTCACCCATCTCGTAAAGCCGTCGTGCCGTGCTGCACTTACCAAAAATGCCCCTTCCGTCCGCAGGTCGTTGAACTTTGCCTCTTTCCATGCTGATGGAATTGCCGGGAAAATCCGGATACGGTCGCCCCAGCTTTGGAGCAACATATCCTGAAGAGCCTTTGCCGCAAAAAGTGAACATTCGATAACAGGAGAACCTTCGATATACATCGTGTTTGGCATAACGAACCGCTTGTTGTTGTGGTGCGCAAGGAGCCGTTCAAGGGCTTTTTCACCGTTGCCCATCGAAGAGTAAAGCAAGGAGGCAGCA
>JBAXWR010000241.1:0-11385 GCA_037128295.1 Mariniphaga sp. | reverse complement strand
CAATCCCCGCGCTCAAACCCATCAGGACCAACATTGAAACATAGATTTGGAATACCTGACATTGCGTTCCTCCAATCGCTTTTAAGATACCGATTTGCCGCACCTGACTTGCCATTACCGATTTCATCAATTGGGAAACCAACACTGCGCCCATGATAAACGCCAGTAAACCGATGGTCCCAATCAAAAACAGCAAGGTATTCAATTGCCACTGGTGCGGGTGTTCGTTGAACCTTGGAATTTCAACCGAACTAATGGTTATCCCTTTTGCATTCAGATCGCTGGCCAAAAGGTCCGATATTTTCTTTACCTCTGCTTCATTGTGGACGTTGTTCAACCGAGCGATCAACCGTTGGTTATTGGGCAAGCCTGTGATCTGACTGTAGGTTTTCTTATCGGTATAGGCGTAAATAAAAGCATCCTGGGTGGCCGGGGCCTGAGCAGGGTCGAAGCAGATCCCGCTTACCTTTATGGTCAGGATCTTGCCCCCAACTCTTATGCGCGGCTCTTTACCGGTATCGATACCTGAAACAAGCTTTCCATCCCGCTCGATCAACAAGGTTCCGGCTTCTGGTATTTTACTGCCTGTTTCCGGGAAAACCTGTGCGACATTCATTTGATCAAAATCTTCAACACCAAATAGCCACAGCGGAATCCAGACATTTGGGTAAATCTCGATCCGGTGCAACGAAAAATCGCGCAACTCGGCTGTTTCTACCTCTGGCCGGTCGATGAACTGCTGCAGGTTCAAATCCTCAAATTTCGTGGAATGAAAAATAACCTGAGCCGGACGTGTTCTTTGATAATTGGTATTCAGGTCTTTGGTCAGGATATAATTGGATACGAAAACAGTACCCACGCCCCATATTCCAAGGATCAGTGCAAAAACGACCAAAAATGTACGTTTCGGATTGACGAGCAAATCGCTAAACGTTTTCTTAAACTTTATATTCATAACGGTTAGTTTACAGGATTTTGATTTTCAATTTCTCCATCTATCAGGTTCACAATACGTTGATATTTTAGGGCACTGTTTTTTTCATGGGTCACCACGATTACCGTTTTGCCCGATTGTGCCAACGAGCTGAAAATGGCGTTGATGGCATCTGCGGTTTTGCTGTCGAGGTTGCCGGTGGGTTCATCTGCCACGATGATTTCAGGGTTATTGGCCAGGGCACGGGCAATGGCCGCCCGCTGTTGTTCACCACCCGATAAGGCAGATGGCATTTTGTTGGTATGGCTTGCAATCCCTACCATCTCAAGCAATTCGTTGACACGGTTTGTCCTGTTGGATGTTGGGATCACATCCACAAACTCCATGGCAAGCAGGATGTTCTCCTTGATGGTTAGGGTTGGGATCAACTGGAAAAATTGAAAGACGATGCCGATGTTCTGTCCGCGCCATTTCGCCAGTTTGCTTTCGTTCAACCCGTCAATTGCAATTCCGTTGACCTGCACCGTTCCATTGGTGGGATGGTCAATACCGGTGATCATGTTGAGCAGGGTCGATTTTCCACTGCCCGATTTGCCTGTAATTGCTAGGTATTCACCTTTTTCGACGGAAAGGGAAACGTTTTTCAGGGCAGTAAATGTCCGCTCTTTCGACCGGAATTCCTTTGTAATGCCCTGAAGCGATAAAATTGGATGATTCATTTTTGGTGTCATTAAAAGATTTGAATTAATGACACAAAGGTGGGAAGCCTCAGGGCAGTTCAGTTTGCATTTCCTGTGTTGTTGTTTGCAAATCTTGCGAATTTGAGGAGTGGTTGAGTTTGGGAGGAAATTCTATTTTGAAAAGGTTTGTTCTTTTAATTCTTCTAAATGTGATTCAGGATCGAAATTGTAAGCTATTTCTCTTTCGATCCCTTCCTGAATAGCTTCCTTTAATGCAACAAGCCTATTTTCTTCCTCTTCCAGTAGTCTTAATCCAGCCCTGACAACCTCACTTGCATTTTTATATCTTCCGGCAGATATTCTGTTCTGAATAAAGCTGTCAAAATATTCACCTATCGATATTGAAGTGTGTCTACTCATCATTCATCATTTTCCACAAAGTTGCCAAATAAATTGGTGCAAATTTCGATATGCGAGCATTTTATTTCGTATCCGCCTTCGATGTTCTCTGTAACACCTCCGATGACCCTTGTAATGCCTCCGATGTTCTTTGTAACCATTCCGATGATGTTTGTAAGCCCTCCGATGTTCTTTGTAACCATTCCGATGATGTTTGTAAGCCCTCCGATGATCTTTGTAACCATTCCGATGATGTTTGTAAGCCCTCCGATGATCTTTGTAATGCCTCCGATGATCTTTGTAACCATTCCGATGATCTTTGTAATGCCTCCGATGATCTTTGTAACCATTACGATGATGTTTGTAATGCCTCCGATGATCCTTGTAACCATTACGATGATGTTTGTAATGCCTCCGATGATCTTTGTAACGGTTTAGGTGATGTTTGTATCCATTACGGGAAAAATACTCAGGCCTTCACATTTTGCATTACCATCTGCGTGACGTCAGGAAAATGGATTTTATTAATTCACACATATTCATACAGTTATCTTTTGGATTACTTTCTCAATGTTATCCCATTAGCTGTATCCATATAAAAATTGCAATTCTCTAGCACTCCAACAATCTACACGCTCAAAATCTGAGGCTACAGCTTCAAATTGAAAGAATGGATTATTAAAATCGTCAGATTTCATCGTTCAAATTTTAATTGGCATTGTATCCAAATCTTCTACTCAATAATACCTCTTTCCACCAATTTTCTCTTTCTATAATCGCTTGTATATCGGTAGTTGATTTAAAGATATCCAAAATTGAATAGCGGAAATACTCTTTGATATGATTAAAGTCTAATCCTTTGAGTTCTTTATTGTCTCCATGTCCGGTTTTTACGTAAGATTTCCAGCGATTTAGAATCATTTCGTCTCCATATGCTGAACCAACATACATTTTACCATTGAAAGAATCTGTAATTAAGTAAACTCCTTTTTGATTTTGCAACGCTGTTTTCCAGGTGTCCTTTTCTAAAACTCTTGAAAGTTCTTTCCAGGATAGGTTTACCTTGTCATAACCTGCAAAAATTTCATTGTCAAAAATATCTGGTAATATTTGAACAACCTCGCAATCATCAATTACAGATTCTGCATTACGAATCATATTTTGTGAAGTGTTTTTGAATCTGATAATTAGCCGTCCAAAATATTTTTCGTATTCAGATAGTGTTGCGTATTCGTAACCAACACCATTGAGGATATTTAAGTCTTTGGTTATCTTTCCGATATGAAAAAGTAACCAAAAGTTCTCATTGCTTTTGATTCGAATGAAACCCAATGTGATTTGCCCTTCTTTGAAAGACCTATTCTTATTATAGTTCCAGTATTGTCCTTCAAGCAAGGTTCTTATCTCATTATTTTTGAATATTTCTATTGGATTCCAGTTGTTTGCAAACATTAAATTGAATCTGATTTTTACATTTTTCAGATTGTCCAATTGCAGAATTTCATTTAATTTGATTGAACTCATTGATTAATTGAAGATTTAAATATTTGTACTCTGTTTGTTCGTAATTGCACAAAACTTATACACTTAAGGCAGGTGCTATCCTATTAACTTCTCACTAAGTGCTTCTAATATATTAGTTTCATAGTCAACTAAATGATAAAATCGAATTTGAAGGTTAGCAGGCTGTTAGCAGATCCCATTCGTTCCAACCTTATTTTCAATTTCAGTTCTATTTGCATTATATGATTTTAATTTTGTTTGAAAATTGCATTTTTAATTCTTCATCCATTATCGTATTTGGGACTCCTATACAAAGAAGATATCTCGGCCTAGAAATGGCTACATAAATCAACCGTTGTTTTTCAGTTGGCATTTCTTCTTTTAAAAAGAAATCCTTCAATGAAATATTTTGTCCTTTGCTATTCGCACTCAATATTAGAAAGACTGAATCAAAGGTCATTCCTTTCACTTGATGAATTGTCGTTACCGGAAAGTTGTTGGTTGTTGCCGATTTAGTAAAATACCTTTTTACTGGATAGTCTAATGTGGTTTTGTCAAAACTTACTGTGTTCTTTTTCCTTATTTTAAAATCAAGTTCGGTTTCTAATTCTAATTCATTTTTTAAATATTGCTGTGTTTGACTGGTCCAGTCCTTAAGTGATAAATCAAATGAAGGCAAACCTCTGATTAAATTAAAGATTGTAGCGTTTGTTTGCTTGTCATTTTTCAATTCTTGTTCTTTCTCCTTTAAGTCTGCGAAGGATATCTCAGGACTAATAAGCTCAATTACAATTCGTCTAACCTTTCTTATTGCCTCTTTGATTTCGTTTGATTGTAAGTGAATCCTTGATTCAATTAAGTCATATGGCACTGAAGCTATCCACGGTGAGTAATTAGTTTCTTTCCCAAGCAATGAGTTTTTTAATGTGTTTCCTCGGACGAGGATGTTGTTTGAAATATAATTATTGTCAAAACAAAGCTTTTCGTACTTACTAATAGCATCAATATAGTTAGCATTATCATACTTGATAATGTGTAATGGTAAATCGGTAGCTGTATCAATTATTGGAATTATTGCCTTGTCTGTAATTCTTCGCAATACACTGAAAACATCAATTATCTTTTTAGTTGATCGCCTGTTTTCAGTCAAAAAGATTCCTTTCCAATTAACTGTATCATCAAATTTTTGAAGAAATAATTCAGGACTTGCATCTCTCCATTGATACAAGCATTGATAAGGGTCGCCTACTAAATCAATATTCTTTAGTCCTTCATTATGAAGTATTTCTATAATTGAATGTTGAATTTCAGATGTATCTTGAGCCTCGTCAATAATTAAATAGGGAAATTTTTCAGCGAGATATTTAGCTATTCTTGGATACTTCTTTAATATATGTAAGGCTAAAAAAGCAGAGTCGCTGGTTTTAAGTAAACCCATTACAATTTGCTTTTTCTTTACAGCTTTTGCATATTTCACAAATTCAGCATCAGCACTTTTATCATGACCATCCCATGAGAAACTACTGTTTAACATGAAATCAATTTTACTTGGTGGAAAAGCAAATAAATATTTTTTGAATGTTTTCATCAGTTGCCAGTCAGATTGAAAGATTCTATCTATGTATCCAATATCATCGATTATACGGAAGCGTTTGCCAATGTTATACACCTTTTGTGCAAATGGTAATGTGATGTAAGTATTTACAAAACTGTCTATTGTTGAAATGAGATGAGGGTAAGTTAACGAAAAACCGTTTATCTCTTTGAACTTTTCCCCTATTTCGTTTTTAGCAACATTGGTAAATGAAAGGCAAACGATTCCTGCATTTAGAGAAAAATTTCTTCCCCAGTTTTGAATTAGAAAATACAGTTTGTGTGCAACCGTTGTTGTCTTACCACTACCAGGACAAGCGTTGAGAATAATCTTTCCAGTTGCTTTCACATAAACAGACTGTTCGTCAGATAGTATTATACTCATTTTGATTTGTATTTGATAATATGAGTAATTGCTTTTTGAATGTAATCTGGAACAACAAAATTTGTTCTTGCTTCCTCAATATTATCTAATAAGTAAACCGAAAGATTTTGCGCAAACTCAGCTTTTGGAGGTAGTGCTTTCCAAAATAAAACTTGCAACTTGTGTAGTTCTGAATTGGTTATAGCAGATCCGATGAATAAATCTAAATGTCCTTTTATCTTGTTGAACTTCTTTGTTGATAATTTGTCCTGAGCTAAGAATCTCCATAGTAAGTTGTCAAGGATTTGAGTTTTTGTTTTTGAAATGTTCGCTTGAACAAGTGCAAACTCAAATGTTTTGTAAGATAAATTTAAACTGATTTTTGCGGGAACACTTTTTATTAGATCTGAAATGTTTTTAATCCTCGATGATTGGGGGGCAGCTTTAATTTTTTCAAAAAGTTCTTCTGCTTTCGGTAGATTGTCTTTAATATTTTTGAAACTGAATTCACCGTTCTTTGAATCAGTAAATCGATCATCATCTGTCAGTATTGACAATGGTAATGGTAGTGTTTTTAATTTGTCAGTGGAATTGAAAAGATAAATAAACGGATAAAACGAAGTTCCATCTGCATTAAGCAATTCAATTTTAAAGTCCTCTAATCTTTGTTTAATAATTTGTGCAAACACGGGAACTAAAAGTTCTTCCGAGATTCCCTCAACAAATAAAACTCCCTTTGAAAAGAACAATTGCGATTTGGTAACATCAATGTATCGTTCTAATTGCTTTTTTCTATTTAAAGTATCGTCAGGAAAAGCGTCTTCATCTTCTTCTTCAACTTGAATTGCTTCCCGGTCTTCAAAACATTTATGCAAGTTGATAGCTTCGTGATTTTTTGATAAATGAATCAAGTTATCAAGCGGAACTTTCGAGGTAAGGGTTGGTGAATGAGTTGTAATAAATAGTTGCGAATTATCTTGATTGTTCGTTTGTTTCAAGAAGTTAAACAGATTTAATTGCAACTGCGGATGTAAGTGAGCTTCTGGTTCTTCAATCAACAAAGCATAATGAGAAGTTCTGTCGTCCTTGAGTTGTTGATTTATGTCACCTAATACTGTGGCTATATATAATAAATTATTGAAACCTAAACTGTTTTGTTTAAGATTAAAGCCATCTCCTGTAAGCGTTTGTGTGTCATGTGGCAGATATGGTTTGATAATATTAACAATGTATTCCGCTTTTGATTCTTCAATTCGTAAACCGATTTGATTTTCAATTGAATTCTTGTAAATATTAATTAGGTTGGAATTGATAGATTGTTGTGAATCAGTAACCTCTTTCAGTTTCAACAAATCATCATTTGCAGCCTTGATTAGTGTCTCATAGCTGATTTGACTATTATTATTTTCAACTTGTCGGTTAATTAAACTTCCTAATATACTGTTTCTATTAGACATTAAATCTTTTGTACAGTCTCTCAATGCTCCTAAGTAATAATGAATGAAGTATTGAAATGTTGCACTGTCAGCCCGTTGTCCCTCAATTTCGCCAGTATAGTAGCTGAATGAAATTTTTTGTTTCTCTTTTTTATAAGTAATCGTAATTTTTGCGTAGTCCTTTTCTTCAGTATCGCCTAGAACTACATATTCGTAAAATGCTCCTTTCTGGTCGGTTGCAAGGTCACTAAATTCGTATGAAATTATTATTATTGATTCACCTAAATAAAAATCATCAACAGTTACAAACAGTTCTCTTTGCTGGTTGCCCAAATTGTAAAGCAATCGTATTGCATCAATTAAAGCAGTTTTGCAACCTCCATTTTCACCAATTATTACATTAATATCTTTATGAAAATGTACATTTAGTTTTTTTATTCCTCTATAATTGTCAATATGAATAGCTGATAGATACATTTTTTAATCTATTAAATTTATAGTCGCGAGTATTCTATAATTTTTATTGTCTCCAAGTTTATTTGTATGGTAATCATCATAATTTTTACCCATAAACCCGGAAGTACTAATAATCACCGTTGTTTAATTGTTTGGCAATGTAGTAATTAATGTTTTAACATTATCACACGTGGGTAATTATTTTAGAGCTTTTTTTATTGAGTTAGAGTGTTAATCAATCCTTAAAGGTTAATGAGAACTTAAACTTTCATGCCGGGATAAAAAAGATCTGAGCCATCTGTACGATTTGATCTGCCTTCAGAACCTTTAAAATTTTCCCCTGTCGTCTTAATTCCCAAAACATTTTACGGTTGCATTGATGTCCACAGCTGCATTATGACTTCGCCAATCAATTCCTAAAAAGTTCATCTTCCAATTCTGAGAGCCTTGGCCAATTGTTCAAATCTGTCAATGACGCTTTCCAATTTTTGGGGAGGCCTGTCGTTTCGGTGTCAAAGAATAGGTACATAAGGATATAATGTTGTTACTTTTAATCACCTCCTTTTTACTTTTTCTTTCAAGGCCCATCCAGAAATAGATCTACCTTCATCGGAATCTTACATTGACTGGTCAATTTCCCGATTAAATTGCTCGATACCCATTGGTTCCAATATTTTCCCGGATTGCCCGTATTTTTATTCCTGAGAAACTTCTCCAATCCACTGATATTTCTTCCTTTTGCACCTAATGAACTTCTTGACTAAAGCTGAAAGATGCTTGTCTTAAAATGGTCTTGCCCAAAGGGATCAATTCCAGATTCTCCATTTTTTGTGATGTTGTGTTTTTCAGATTGGCAAAGATTTTCCCATCCTGAAATTTAGCATGATGGTTTCTGATGAATTCATACCGGTTTGTATCAATTGGAGAATAGGTCAGATCCTCGAAACCCGGACCGTAAATTTTTCCATGATGCTCTGTAGCACCAATTGATTTGGCATATACCAAAGCTCCATAGCTGAAGTATTTTTCATGATTCAAGTCTTCTTTGATCCGAACTTCCGCCTGAAATTCCAGCTCAATCTGATCATTTTCCGAAAATTTCCGGTCGAATACCAGGAAGCCATTTTCCAGACGGTAGTTTTCCTTAGTTTGAATGGATCTTGCCCATTCCGGTTTCCTGATTTTCAGTTGAAATGAAATCGCGTTTCTTGCTTCTATCTTGAATATAAAGTGATTATTGTACGGATATTCCGTTATTTCTTCAATTTTGAGTGGTGTATTTTGAATGGTAGTTTCCAAAATATTCGGACATAAAACTGCTGCGAGAAGCGTATTTCCCCCTTCTTTTAGCCAACAACTTTGCAGAAAATAGGGCGATATCCGACCTGCATTGGGTACACAACAAACAGCCACATCCTGATGGACAGGCGAATACTTATAACGGGTCTGGTTTCGACCTGGCTCAATCTCACCGTTTTTCGATCCCAGCATTTCATACGAATTGTCGGTTTTCAGGTAGGCAATGCACGAATGACCGGGATTTCGGCTTCCCTGTGCCGCATTATAAAAGATGGTTTCTATTTTATCTGTTGCCTTGGTATCGCCACTTTTCTGGAACAAGACAGAATAACTGTCCATGAGTTCGTGCAATGAGCAATATTCATATCCTGTGTTTGTAGCATCCGCATGTCGTCCGCCAATCCATTCATCACCAATGGCCCCGCCGGTCGGAGTCGTGCAACGATTGATCCGTTCCAAATAAATTTGCAAAGCTTTTTTCAATTCCGGATCTCCAGTGGAATATGTTGCCACAATCAACGGGCGCAAATGCTCGTAAGTGTGTGCACCATGCGATTGTAGCTTGTATTTCGGATCAAGAATACTCCGAAGCTGGACATCCTTTTCAGATGACAGATTTTCTGAGAAGTTTTTGTATAAGAATGCGGCATAATCCGAATATTTGCGGTCGCCAGTGAGTTGGAATATCTCATCCAGAACATCGGTGAAAGTAAGGCCGTGGGCAACTCCTCCTGAAAAATCATTTCCTGCATAGAAGGGTTGTGACGCATTGATGGGGTAATTTTTCATCACATTGCCAACTGCCCGGATCAAGGCACTCCATACTTTTTGGTCGCGTGTATATTCATAATAAGCCAGCAGTCCACGGTACAAGGTTGCCTTCGACCATAATTCACCATTCTCTCCCTTGAAGTTGTAGCGCAAATCCCTGGCATATATTCCCAGATAACCGTCTTCGTCCTGGGTGGCCAGAATCCTGTCGATGTAGTTCTTTACTTTCACAATGGTTTGCTGATCTTCAAGCAGGAGTGCATTGCGGATGTACCCGTCCCACCAGTTCGACTGGGTTTCGGAGTTCCACCATTTGTATTGTTCATCTCCCTCTGCATCGCCCGATTTCAGGTTGCCCAGATCTTTGGCTTTGCTATGTTTCTGCAATCGTTCCACACCATAAATGGGGTCATTGATCAGATCGGGAACCAATTGGTCGAGGTTTCCAACAAAACCAGCCATGTCTTTTTGAATCTGAGTTTTTAGCCAGCCCGACGGCTTGATGCTTCCAAAGGGTAAACGCTTGTATCTCTCTGGCATTGGAAAATTCTGTGCACTCATGGTGGACGATAAAATCATCAGAAGGATAATTAAATGATATCTCATATTCAATCAATTGTATTTATTGGATTATTTGTTTGTCATCCTGAATTCTAATTTGCCGCCTGTTTTAAAATCCGGATAGCTTATATCTGGTTTTTCGATCAGACTCCCGTTCAGAAAAGCTTTTTCAGTGTAAATATTCCCGGATGAAATATTTTTCGCTTCTATTTTGAAAGTCTTCCCGTTCGCCAGATGCAATGTTGCCTTCCTCAATTGTGGGGCACCCAGCACAAACATCGCGCTTGCCGGATTTACAGGATAGAAGCCAAGGGTGGATAAAATATACCAGGCTGACATTTGCCCACAATCATCATTCCCAATCATGCCGTTGGACGTATTGTTGTGAAACTCGCTGATCACCTGATGAATATACTTTTGACCGGTCTTGGGCTCGTTCGAATAGGCATAAAGATACAAAATATGATGGCCGGGTTCGTTTCCATGTGCGTACTGTCCAATCATGGCTTCCTGCCCCAGAAACTTGTTCGGATTTTTCGCTTCCAGGGTAAAGAAGTCATTGAGTTTTTGGGTAAATGCTTCTTTCCCTCCCAGAAGGTTCGTCATTCCGGCAATGTCGAATTGTGCAGAAGTCCAGAAATATTGCCATGCGTTGGCTTCGGTATAATCTCCCGGGTTATTCATTGGGGAAGTTGCCGCCAAAGGATCAAAAGGGGTTCGCCAGTTGCCTTTGGTATCTCTTCCGCGAAACAATTTAGTTTCCGGATCGAACAGATTTTTGTAGTAATTGGCCCGATTGTAAAATGATTTGGCCGTTTCCGGATCACCTTGTTTGGATGCCATTTCGGCAACGCACCAATCGTCGTATCCACTTTCGAGGGTTCGCGAAACGGCTTCGTTATCGAGCTTATCAAAGGGGTAATAGCCATATTTGTTGTACATTTCCCAATCTGAATTCATGTGATTTTTGGTTGATGTTTCAACCATGGCCCTTAGAGCTTCTTTCTGATCAAAACCTGAAAACCCATTGTTTACAGCCGAAAGGATCATTGGGATGGCATGGTTGCCAATCATACAATAGTTATCCTGACCCCAGGCCGTCCAGATGGGTAAAAATCCCGCAGCTTTGTGATGAAGCAACAATGAATTGATGATACCGTTAATTCTTTCAGGGGCAATGATTTCGAGCAAGGGAAATGCTCCACGATAGATGTCCCAGATTGAAAGTGTTGAGTAGTATTCTTTGTGCGGTGTTAACCCGATTTTGTCATCGGCACCACGGTATTTCCCATCAACATCGGCAATGTTCGATGGCTGTAAAAAGAAGTGATAGAGCGAAGTATAGAATATCTCCTTCTGTTTGGCATCTGCCTCAATATCTATCCGGTT
>JBAXWR010000240.1:0-11401 GCA_037128295.1 Mariniphaga sp. | reverse complement strand
ATGATTGCGTTGCTGCCTTATGTAACAGATTTGATGAAATAATAATTAGGAGATACAAAAATGGATATCATTCTTCTTCAAGACGTTCCAAATCTGGGTAGCAAAGACGACAATTTAGTTGTTAAAAGCGGGTATGGACGTAATTACCTGATTCCCCAGAAATTGGCAATTTTGGCCACACCATCTGCAAAGAAGGTGCTTGCCGAAAACCAGAAACAAAGGGCCCATAAGGAGGCCAGGCTTAAAGATGAGGCTCTTAAAATGGCCGAAAAGCTGAAAGCCATTGTCATTACGATTGGCGCGAAAACCAGTTCTACCGGTAAGATCTTCGGTTCTGTAAATAACATTCAGGTAGCCGAAGCCCTCAAAGAGAAAGGATTCGATGTTGACCGCAGACAGATTACAATCAAGGAAGATGCCATCAAAGAGGTTGGAAAACACTCAGCCAAGGTGAAATTTCACCGCGAGGTAGTTGTTGACTTCGAATTTGATGTCGTCGCAGAATAAAACGGAAATATTTATTAATCACTTTCCGACAAACATTTTCAAACAGGCTAAAAGCTGTTCCGTACCCGGGACAGCTTTTTTCGTTTGCAAGTTGGCATTTAAGCCAATTTTTGATATTTTCGGCAGTCCTCTCAGATAGCTCGGCTATTTTATGGACAATTCTGCTAATTCATTAATAGTTAAACATTTGAAAAATCAGACCCAGCAACAAATCGTTGATCTTTATAAAAATAGGTTCCAGGAAGTGAACGTCAAAATAGATATATTGCCGCCATCTGGATCATACCGTGAATATATCCGTTTGACCAGCCCCCATTTTAAAGCGATAGGTACCTGGAACGAAGATGAAAAAGAGAATATCGCCTTTATCGAGTTTTCAAGGCATTTCAGATTGATGGGTATCAATGTTCCAGAAATTTACGATTATAAACCTACCGAATTTATCTATTTACAGGAGGATCTCGGAAACGAGACGCTTTTCAGTTACCTGAGCAAAATACGTGAAACCGAAGGATTTTCAGATAAAATCATCAGAACTTATCGCAAAGTAGTTAAGGAATTGCCTAAAATACAGATTGTTGGCGGGAAAGACCTCAACTATGGAGTTTGTTATCCACGCATTGCATTCGACAGACAGTCGATGATGTGGGACCTCAACTACTTTAAATACTATTTTCTCAAACTGGCTAAAGTTCCCTTTAGCGAACAGTTGCTTGAGGATGATTTTATCACTTTTACCGATTACCTTTTAAAGGCTGAAAGCAATTTCTTTTTGTTCCGCGATTTCCAAAGCCGGAACATTATGCTCGTAGACGATGAGCCATGGTTTATTGATTATCAGGGTGGACGAAAAGGTGCGCTGCAATACGATCTAGCATCCTTATTATATGATGCAAAAGCAGATATCCCACAGAATGTTCGTGAAGAACTGATTGAAGATTATCTTGATGAATTGGAGAAGATCCATCCTGTTGACAGGGAAGAATTTCGCCAGTATTTCTATGGCTATGTGCTGATCAGGATGATGCAGGCAATGGGCGCTTATGGTTTCAGGGGATTTTATGAAAAGAAAGAACATTTCCTGAAAAGCATCCCTTTTGCCCTTGAAAACCTTGAAATTGTTCTGGCGAAAGTGGACTTGCCAGTTAAATTGCCGGAGTTGTTTAAAATATTAAAATCGTTGCCTGATTCAGAAGTACTTAAGAAAGTAGCTTCAAAACACGTTGAACTGACTATTGTTGTCACAAGCTTTTCGTACAAAAAGGGATATCCGGCTGATCTTTCCGGGAATGGTGGAGGATTCGTATTTGATTGCCGTGCAGTGAGTAATCCCGGAAGATTCGACCAATACAAATCGCTAACGGGGAAAGATCAGGCTGTGATCCAGTTTTTTGAAAAGGATACAGAAATGGATGACTTTTTAAAACCGGCCTTTTTGGTGGTTGACCGTTCCGTTGAAAAATACCTTGAACGCGGATTTACACATCTCGCTGTAAGTTTTGGTTGCACCGGGGGTCAGCACCGTTCTGTCTATTCTGCCGAGCGGATGGCTGTCCACCTGAAAAACAAATATGCTGTAAGGGTTGTTATTCAACATAGAGAACAAGAAAATTAGTCAGTTATGTCGAAGAAGAGTTGTGAGAAAAAGGATTACGAAAAACCCGAAGTCCCAAAATTTGAATGCAAGAAATGTGGGCGTAAAGCAGTCAAAGAGAAACAGGTGTGCAAACCCAAGGAACTTTAAGCGATGAAGGCGATGATATTTGCCGCCGGACTTGGGACCCGGCTTTATCCTTACACCTCCGACCGCCCAAAAGCTCTCGCTGAGGTTTCCGGAAAGACATTGCTACAGATTGCAATTGAGAAAGTTGCAAAATATGGGTACAATGAATTGATAATCAATATACACCATTTTGGTGATCAGGTCATTGCATTTTTAGAAAGGAACAGAAATTTCGGTTTGGACATTAAAATCTCCGATGAACGTGATTATCTGCTGGATACTGGCGGTGCTATTTTAAAGGCAGCACCCTACCTCGAAGGGGTCGAACCGTTTCTCGTGTACAATGTGGACGTCATCAGCAATATTGACCTAAAATTGTTTAGGGCGTACCACGAAGAAAGGGGAGGGTTGGCAACGATGGTTGTCAGGGATCGCAAAACCGAACGCTATCTTCTTCTCGACGATTCGATGCAATTATCTGGTTGGCGCAACCTAAAAACCGGTTGTGAGAAGATTTCACGACAAGTTAATAAATACAATTATCTGGCTTATAGTGGGATACAAATGATCAATCCTGCCATTTTTAAGCTCATCACCGAAACCGGAAAATTCCCCTTGATACCACTATACCTTCGCTTGTCGGCTGATTACCCCATATATGGCTACAACGACCCTTCCTCCCTTTGGATGGACCTTGGCAAGCCCGATCAGTTAGTAGAGGCGGAGAAGCTCGATTTGAATGAGTTGTAGGCTTCTGGCGGTTGGTAACTGGCGGCTGGCGAACTGCACCTGCAAACAAGATGATTGTATTTCAACTTATTTCAATTTATTCCCTTAATTACTTCAGATGTCTGGACAGTAAGCACTAGTGATTTAAAGGTTCGCAAAGATTTTATATCCATCGGTTTTAAACTCGTGAATTCGTGATCAGACTTTTTAAATAATATGGGTAGTTACCCTTCGCCTAAATTTATTTGCATTTTATTGTTTAGTGTAATTTTCTTGCTACTTTTAGTCAAAATTTCAAATTATGGCAACAAACAGGCGCAATTTTCTTAAAGTATCAACTGGAACCGCCATGCTTGCAGCTTTGGTTCCAACAGGTTCTACACTTCTTTCATTCACACAAAAAACCAAAACAATGACAAAGAGCACGTTACATATGGTGGCAATTGCCGAAACTTCAGCCGATAAGGCAGAACAATTAAAATCAGTTTGTCTGGGATTGATCGAACCTACGCGCAAAGAGGTAGGATGTATCAGTTACGAACTTTACCAGGATACGACCAATTCCGGCAAATTCACCTTTATCGAAAACTGGCAAAGCAAGGAACATCTCGATGCGCATTTGAAAACGCCCCATTTTGTGGCCGCCGCCGCAGCTTTTGGAAAAATCGTAACCAAGGATCTGGTTGTGATGACGTTGGATAAATTAGCATAATCCACTGATTATCAATGGGAGTTCTAAGTATCATAAAATCATTATTATCATAGGAAGGGATGGCAATTACGCCTCAAAATACGCTAAAGTATTGCCCCCCTCCTTTAAAACCTGCTCGTAGTTGGTTATGAAGGTTGAAGGTAACATGCCGGTGTGTTTATAGAAAGATGAAATAAACGATGAACGGTTGCCAAAACCGACTTCCATTGACAGTCCGTTGATATTTTGTTTTGAGGAGTTGCCACTGGCAATCAACCTGATGGATTCGTTTATTCGGAGGGTGTTGATATAGTTGGTGAAACTTTGCTTCAGTTCCAGATTGATGGCTTTTGACAAATAGGACCTGTTTGTTCCAAGCAACTCGGCAGCCATTTGCAGCGAGAAATCGGTCTGTAAGAACAGCCTACCAGATTCGATCAATCTGACAAGTTCATTGGCGAGTTTTTGATAATTAACATCCGATGATGGTGTTTTAATTGAATCTTCTGTTTTTTTAATAAACACCGGTTGTTTAATTTTATGTTTATGCCGGCTGCTGGCCGAATCAATGGCCAAAGCAACCAATCTTTTGTTTTTTCGCCTGATACCATGATATAACTTGCCGATCGTCAAAATTACAAGAATGGCTGCTATACCAAATAGAAATGAGGCCGTCCTTTCGGTCTTAATCTCTTCATAATTTATTTTTAAAAGCTCGTATTCATTTTCGGATTGGATTTGGGAGATCTGTGCGAATTTTTGTTCCTTAAAAAGGGAATCGTTCGTCAAGGCATAACTTTTTAGATTATTCATTGCCTTGTCCTGCTCACCCAATGCCACATAAATATTTGACCTTAACAGTAGGATATCATTTTTTTCAGCCTGGGTCATAGTACCTGCATTCTCAAAATTGAAAGCGTATCCGATCAATTCATTTGCCTTTTTTGCATTACCGTCGATCAAAGACAAACGTGCTTTTAAAACATACAAGTTGAAAAGTCCGCTGTGGTCTTCCAGCTTTTCATAAATAGCCAGCGATGAATCGATGTATGCGTTTGTTTTAACGTAATCTTTCAGATAAAAAAGTGCTTGGGCTTTGGTAAGGAATACATACCCAAGCGAAAGGGAATCTATTTTTGTATGCAATTGATTACCAATTTCTTTGCGCGATTCATCAAACAAGCTGGCAGCCTTGTAATAATTGCCATCGTTCATTTCGATCTGGCCCAGATTGTTCCTGATTACCCTACGCCGCCACGAATTCCAGACTACTTCTGTACCTTTTGTTTCCCAGACTTCTGTATAATATCGTTTTGCCTGAGCGAAAAGGCCAGTGCTATAGTATAAATCGCCCAAAAGGTGCAACACATTGGCCTTTTGTTCGATATTGCCATATTCAATCGCCTCGTCTCTGGCTTGTAAAGTGCAGACCATAGCACTGTCGTATCTGGCATCTTTTCTAAAAAAGGTACTTTTTAGCACGTAAAGGCTGCTGATGTAACTCCCCAAATCGTTCTTGCGAGCAAATTCAAGGCACGAATTGAATAAAGCCTGATTGTTGGAGGGCACAATCTTGGCATAGTGCCTCATGATCAAAAAATAGTTTTCCTTGTTCAGTACATTTTTTATGTTCAACATTTCAAGGGTAAACTTTAATTCAGTTTCACGGTTTTGAAGTGAAAGATCATCTAAAATAGCTGCCAATGAATCTTTTGTGCTTTTTTCACCTCTCTCTTTAAGTAACCTGATCCGATCTTCGAATGAATAGTTTCCCAGGACTGAAAATGGGATAATCACAAAAAATAGCCTAATTAATATTGACTTTATTGTCATTCTTTGATCATAATTATGTTGCAATCCCACAAAAATATACAATTAAAAATCAATAGCAAAAACCAATTGGGAAAAATTGATTTCTCAATGACCCTCTCAGGAACGTAAAATATTTGTTTGGATTGATCAATTCGAACAAGGTTTTTACAAATTGAGACAAACAAGATAAATGTTGTCCCTATTTTTGGAAAATATATGATTGAATTGTAAGAATATTTACTAAAAGAATCAATATAGAAAATAATTCATTTTTTAAAATAGAATGACTTAAAATGATGAAAATGAAAACTAAACTACTGACAGCTTACTGCTTTTTCTTTGTTGTTGACCAATTGAATGAAGTATTTTTTGCAAACTGCCGATATTGATGCAACCTCAACTTCTTCCCTGGCAGGCAGCACAGGGTCTTCGCCTATAAATATGTTAAAAAATAGATTGTTATGAAAAATATTTTTACGATTTTAGTCTTGATCCTTTTATTGGGATGTACAAATTTAATGGGTGCTGCACCCACCATCACAACCTTCACCCCCGCCGCCGGTGCCATTGGCAGCAGCGTAACCATAACAGGCACAAATTTTAATACCACTGCGGCACAAAACATTGTTTTCTTTGGCGCCACCAAGGCTGTGGTCACCGCGGCCAGTGCTATTAGTTTAACGGTAACAGTTCCAATAGGCGCTACATATCAGTACCTGTCGGTTACCAATCTTGCTACTAATCTGACGGCTTACTCAGCCAAACCCTTTATTGTTACCCTAAATGGCAGTATTTCCTTTACAGGCAAAGTTGATTTCACAACAGGATCATATCCTCAATCAGTAAGTATAGGAGATTTAGATGGCGATGGCAAAGCTGATTTGGCGGTGGCCAATTATATCGGCAACACTGTTTCGGTATTGCGCAACACCTCTACCTCGGGCAACGTAAGTTTTGCAAATACAGTTGATTTAACAACAGGTGCAGGTCCTTATTCAGTAGGTATAGGAGATATTGATGGGGATGGCAAACCCGATTTGATAGTAGCTAATTATATCGACAACACCATTTCGGTATTGCGCAACACCTCCACCTCTGGCTCCATCACGACTGGCAGTTTTGTATCTAAGGTTGATTTTGCAACAGGCACAGGACCTCGTTCAGTAAGTATAGGGGATATAGATGGCGATGGCAAACCCGATTTGGCAGTGGCTAATTATAACAGCAACTCCGTATCCGTATTTCGCAACACCTCCACCTCGGGAACTATAAATGCTTCAAGTTTTGCATCTAAGAATGATTTAGATACAGGCACAGGCTCAAACCCTTCTTCAGTAAATATAGGAGATATAGATGGCGATGGCAAACCCGATTTGACAGTGGCTAATGCCAGCAGTGCCAGCGTATCAGTATTCCGCAATTCCTCAACCTCGGGCTCCTCCGTTACCAGTTTTGCAGCTAAGGTTAATTTCACAACAGCCACAGGACCTTGTTCAGTAAGTATAGGGGATATAGATGGCGATGGCAAACCTGACCTAGCTGTGGCTAATTATTCCGACAACAGCGTTTCGGTATTGCGCAACACCTCCAGTTCGGGTAGCGTGAGTTTTGCAGCTAAGGTTGATTTCGAAACAGGCACATACCCTTATTCAGTAAGCATAGGAGACATAAATGGCGACGGCAAACCAGACCTGGCTGTGGCTAATTATTACAATAATAATGTATCGGTATATCGCAACACCTCCAGCTCGGGCACAGTGAATTTTGCAACTGATGTTGATTTCACAACAGGCACAAACCCTTATTCAGTAAGTATAGGAGATATAGATGGTGATGGCAAACCTGATTTGGCTGTGGCTAATTATGGTAGCGGCACCGTATCAGTAATCAGGCAATTTTCTCCATCACCCACCATCACTTCCTTCACACCTGCATTGGCTGGCACAACGGCAACAGTAACTATCACAGGAACCAATTTCACCGGTGCTACAGCCGTGAGCTTTGGTAGTACCGCAGCCACATCTTATACCGTAGTTAGCGCTACGAGCATCAAAGCGGTGGTGGCGGTCGGAACAACGGGAAGTGTGAGTGTAACAACTCCCGGAGGCACAGCAACTCTTGCAGGATTTACTTTTGTTCTGCCTCCCACAATCACGACCTTCACCCCCGCCATCGGTGCCATTGGCAGCAGTGTTACCATAAGCGGTACGGGTTTTAACACAACTGCGGCGCAAAACATTGTTTTCTTTGGCGCTACCAAGGCAGTGGTCACGGCGGCCAGTGCTATTAGTTTAACGGTAACAGTTCCATTAGGCACTACCTATCAGTATCTGTCGGTTACTAACCTTGCTACAAATCTAACAGCCTACTCAGCCAAACCTTTTATTGTCACCTTGGCTGGTAATATTACCTTTACAGGCAAAGTTGATTTCACAACAGGCACATATCCTTCTTCACTAAGTATAGGAGATTTAGATGGTGACGGCAAACCCGATTTGGCAGTGGCTAATGAAACCGGCAACTCCGTATCGGTATTGCGCAACAACTCCACTTCTGGCGCAGTGAGTTTTGCGGCTAAGATTGATTTGGCAACTGGCTCAAGACCTCAGTCCGTAAGTATCGGAGATATAGATGGCGATGGCAAACCCGATCTGGCGGTGGCTAATCTAAACAGTAGCACTGTTTCGGTATTTCGAAATACCTCCACGTCTGGCAGCGTGAGTTTTGCAGCTAAAGTTGATTTCGTCACGGGAACAGGCCCTTATTCAGTAAGTATAGGCGATATAGATGGCGACGGCAAGCCCGATTTGGCCGTGGCTAATTGGAGCAGCAACACAGTATCGGTATTGCGTAACATCTCCACCTCGGGTGATGTGAGTTTTGCGACAAAGGTTGATTTTGCGATTGGCTCATATTCTGAATCAGTAAGTATAGGCGATATTGATGGCGATGGCAAACCCGATCTGGCTGTGGCTAATAGTGGCAACAGCACTGTATCGGTATTGCGCAACACCTCCACTATAGGCACCGTAAGTTTTGCGGCTAAGGCTGATTTCGCAACAGGCTTAACCCCTGTTTCAGTAAGTATAGGCGATATAGATGGCGATGGCAAACCTGATTTGGCAGTGGCAAATAGTAGTAACACCGTTTCGGTATTTTGCAACACTTCTACTTCGGGTAGTTTGAGTTTTGCAACCAGGGCTGATTTCACAACAGGCCATTACCCTACTTCTGTAAACATAGGAGACATAAATGGCGATGGCAAACCCGATCTTGCGGTGACCAATTATGACAGCGGTACCATTTCGGTATTTTGCAATACCTCCACCTCTGGCATCGTGAGCTTTGCAGGTAGATCTGATTTCGCAACAGGCTATCATCCCTATTCAGTAAGTATAGGAGATATTGATGGCGATGGCAAACCCGATTTAGCTATGGTTAGTAGTAGCGATAACACCCTTTCGGTAATCAGGCAAATAATTCCCGTTCCCACCATATCCTCCTTCTCCCCCTCAACAGTAGCTGCTGGAGCAACGGTAACCATCACAGGGAATTATTTCACAGGAACTACGGCAGTAAGCTTTGGTGGCATGACAGCAACTTCGTTTAACGTTGTCAGTGCCACGAGCATTCTAGCCGTAGTGGCAATCGGAACTTCGGGTAGTGTAAGTGTAACAACACAGTACGGCACAGGTACCCTCGCAGGATTTACTTATGTTCCTCCACCTACCATTACCTCCTTCACGCCTGTATCGGCAGGTACAGGATTAACGGTAACCATCACAGGAACCAATTTCACTGGAGCTTCGGCTGTTAGCTTTGGCGGCACGGCAGCAACCTCGTTTAATGTTGTCAGCGCCACGAGCATCACAGCATTAGTGGCCACCGGAACTTCGGGTACCGTAAGCCTAACAACGCCAGGCGGCACAGCTACCCTTGCGGGATATACTTATGTTCCTACACCCACCATCACCTCCTTCACGCCTGTATCGGCAGTCACAGGAGCAAATGTAACCATCACGGGAACCAATTTCACAGGAGCTACAACAGTTAGCTTTGGCGGCACGGCAGCAACTTCGTTTAATATAGACAGTGCAACGAGCATTACAGCCATTGTGGCAAACGGAACTTCGGGGACCGTAAGCGTAACAACACCGGGAGGCACAGCTACACTTGATGGATTTTCATTTGTTCCTCCACCCATCATCATCACCTCTTTCACACCCGCATCCGGTGCCATTGGCAGCAGTGTAACCATTACAGGCACAAATTTTAACACCACTGCGGAACAGAACATTGTTTTCTTTGGGGCTACCAGGGCAGTGGTTACGGCAGCCAGTGCTACCAGCTTAACTGTAACCGTTCCATTAGGCGCAACGTATCAGTACCTGTCGGTTACCGATCTTGCTGCCCAGATAACGGCTTATTCGGCAAAACCCTTTATTGTTACCTTGGCTGGTAATATTAGCTTTACAAGCAATGTTGATGTCACTTTAGGCTCAAACCCTCAGGCAGTAAGCATAGGGGATATTGATGGCGATGGCAAACCCGATTTGGCGGTTCTAAATTATTACAGCGGCGACGTATCGGTATTTCTAAACACCTCCAGTTTGGGTAACGTGAGTTTTGCGGCTAAAGCTGATTTCGCGACAGGCTCATACCCTGTATCAGTAAGTATAGGAGATATAAATGGCGATGGCAAACCCGATTTGGCTGTGGCTAATAGTGGCAACAGTACCGTATCGGTAATTCGCAACACCTCTACCTCCGGCAACGTGAGTTTTGCGGCTAAAGTTGATTTAACAACAGGCTCTAATCCATATTCAGTAAGCATGGGAGATATAGATGGCGATGGCAAACCCGATTTGGCAGTGGCCAATTATAGCAGTAATACCGTATCGGTATTTCGAAACACCTCCACCTCGGGCAGCGTGAGTTTTGCGGTTAAGGTCGATTTTGCAACAGGCTCAGCCCCTCATTCAGTAAGCATAGGAGATATAGATGTCGATGGCAAAGTTGATTTGGCTGTGGCCAATTATGACAGCAACACCGTATCGGTATTTCTCAACACTTCCAGTTTGGGCAACGTGAGTTTTGTGGCTAAGGTTGATTTCGCGACAGGCTCCTTCTCCTTCCCTGTATCAGTAAGTATAGGAGATATAGATGGCGATGGCAAACCCGATCTGGCTGTGGTAAATAGTTGGGGCAGCACTGTATCGGTATTTCGCAACACCTCCGCCTCGGGCACCGTAAGTTTTGAGGCTAAGGTTGATTTTGCAACAGGCATTAGTCCCTATTCTGTAAGTGTGGGCGATATTGATGGCGATGGCAAACCCGATCTGGCTGTGACTAATTATAACGGCATATCGGTATTGCGCAACACCTCCACCTCGGGCAATTTGAGTTTTGCGGCTAAGGTTGATTTCGCGACAGGTTCATCCCCTGAATCAGTAAGTATAGGGGATATAGATGGCGATGGCAAACCTGATTTGGCTGTGGCCAATTCTGGCGACAAGACAGTATCGGTAATCAGGCAAATAATTCCCGTTCCCACCATCACCTCCTTCGAGCCTGCATCGGCAGTGATCGGAGAAACGGTAACCATCACGGGAACCAATTTCACAGAACCTACAGCAGTTAGCTTTGGCGGCACGGCAGCAGCCTCGTTCTACTTTGTCAGTGCCACGAGCATCACAGCGGTAGTGGCAAACGGAACTTCTGGAAGTGTAAGTGTGACCACTGGTGGAGTCACGGCTAGCCTTGCAGGATTTACATTTGTTCCTCCACCCACCATCACCTCCTTCACGCCTGCATCGGCAGGCACCGGGGCAACGGTAACCATCACAGGAACCAATTTCACAGGAACAACGGCAGTTAGCTTTGGCGGCACGGCAGCAATCTCGTTTACCGTTATCAACGCTAACAGCATCACAGCAGTT
>JBAXWR010000024.1:0-45962 GCA_037128295.1 Mariniphaga sp. | reverse complement strand
CCTTTTATGGCCACCATATCAAAACTTGCGCCATTAACGGATTCGGTAAACGATTGTGGGCCAAAGATTAGGTTAAAAGAGGTTTCACTACCTGTTTGGGAAATCGAGACAGTTTTCTCAGCCTTTTTATCGCCTTGCTGTATTTGTAAGGTGTGGTTGCCAAAAGTGAGGCTGCCGCTGTAAGGGGTTTGTCCAACTGCGGTGCCGTCAATGGAAAGTGCCGCACCTGTAGGTTCTGAAGAGATAGTAATCGCCCTACCGTTCACAAGGGTTTCGGTTACCTGCGCCGTTTCGCCTTCGGCAATGGTTACAGTTTTTGTCGTTGTAGCATAACCCGGCAAACTGAGGGTGAGGGTATAATCGCCTACCAACAGGTTGCGCAGAGTTGCGGGAGCAGTCCCTTTGTTTTCGCCGCCCAGGGTGATGGTCGCATCGGTTGGGGTGGTCATCACCTTTAAAATCCCTGTTTTGGCAACAGGCTGTAGGGTAACGGTAAGTGGCTGGCCCGATATGACCTCGCGTTTTTCGGTGGCAGAAGTGTATTTCTCTTTCCTGGCTTCAAAGTTATAGATGCCGGGCAGTAACCTCCCCTCCCATGTGCCATTCCCCTTCCGTTCGCCTGCAATGTAAATGTCAGAAGCAGGATTGGTCGTTACCGTAACACCTGCAAAGGTAGGTGCAAGCACAACCGGCAAATTGATGTTCCCGCCGGCTTGCATGGCCACTTTTTCGGTGGCCATCTTGTACATGTTGAGCCTTAGCGTAACCGTATGCTCGCCCGATTTGACCTGTTCGATGGTACATGGCGTTACCTTCCCGGTAGGTAGCCCATCGATGCTTACCGTTGCGCCGGATTCGGGGGTAGTGGTAATTTTCAAAGTCCCAAAGTCTGGTTTCATCGTTACAGTAACGGACTCCTTTTTGTCGGCGGTGAGTTCAACTACTCCTGCCGTTGGCAGATAGAGGTCGCGGCTAAGGCGGTAGGTGTGTTTGCCAATTGGCAGCTCGTTCTGGTAGGGGGTCTGGTTGGCTGGCTGGTCGTCGATAAAGATATCCGCGCCGGTCGGGTCGGTATTGACCACAAGCCACTGCGAGGCAATCTGCTCGGGTTCAACTGTTGTAGTCACCTTGCCGGTTGTGAGTTCCATGATATAGACCACCGATTTTTCGATGGGTACGGGGTACATGTAATCGCGTAGGATTCCCAATTTGTCGTGCTTGATGGTGAGGCGCTTGGCACCATAAGGGACGTATAGCCAGTATTCTCCGGTTTTGTATTCGGCAGAAACGATCCCAAGGCCGTCGGGTTCCCAGATAAAGCCTGTCTGCAATGTGACCACTTTGATGATTGCGCAAAAATCGCCGTTCTGGTCTTTTTTGGGGGCATCGATACGTGCCGTCATGTCGTTTTCCTTCCGTTCGAACGATTTTACGCTGATCTTTGGCTGTGCCACAAGGGTGCTGCTCCAAAGGAGCAACAACATTAGGGGCAATAGGGTTTTGTTGTTCATAAATCCGGTATGATAAGGATATTTAAGTTTTCAAAAATAATACAAAGCTTCAATAGAAAAATACGTTTGCGAAAATTTAGTGCTTTCTATCGTTACAATCGACAAGCCATTAACCCCTCTCCGATGAATTGGAGCTGTGGTTTCAAAAGAGGTGAATAATATAAGGTGCCATTTGGATAAAAATAAGGTAAATAAGGTTTCGTTCGAAGGATGGGCCACTGCTATTAAGGTTGAAAGAATGGAAAAATTAGGTATATTTCTGCTTAAAAACCTTATTTTCAATTTTTTAACCTTAGTAACAGGTTTATATGACTACATTTTTTAACCTTATTACCTTATTACCTTATTACCTTATTTTCAGATATTTATTTAAATTGCGTGAAAAACATTCGAATCTTGCAATAGTGTCCGGGTGACTGGAAAGCGGCCGATCTTCATGTAGGCAATTGCTATATGTCACCGGGACACTGCATCCTAAAGTTTGTTATTAGTGTCCGGGTGACTGGAAAGCGGCCGTTTTTCATGCAGGCAATTGCTATAAGTCACCGGGCCACTGCATCCTAAAGTTTGTTTTTAGTGTCCATGTGCCTTGGGATTTCTGTCTCGTCCTTTGCATCACTTGAACTCCCGGCGCAGGGATCGTTTGAGCTTTTTTAAATCAATTTTGGCGCAAAAAAAGTAACCCGGTTTGGATAACTTTTTTTTGCAAATGTATATTCCTCAAATATTCTCCAGCTTTGTTATCCACTCATTAAAATGAGGGCAATGTTTTCGAAGTAGTGTTAATCCAATATCTTCGGCAACCATTGGACCTACCTGCGCTTTTTGGCTTTCATAATTTGGCAAAAATTGAATGATCCTTTTGGATGGTGCCGATTGCGGGGATTCATTGATTTCTTCTGGCATTAGGTTCCCAATGTTTTTTTTCAGCCTGTTAATTCCGGCTTGTTCGTCAGGAAACATGCTGATCAGTTTATCGGGAGCAACCAACAATAATGCCTCAAACTCATGCAACAGATTCGATCCATCTTAAAACATCATTTCTAAACTTGATGTACTTCAATAATCCACCTTTCGCAGGTTTGTTGTTTATCCTGTCCCAACCGGTTCTTATCTTTCGGGCAGAAGCGAAAATATTGAATTGGGCAAAGTGCTTCATCAACACATCATTAACAAAAGTCTCCTCAGAGCTTCCTTCTACGATAATCTGTAGGTATTTCATGGGCGGCCTCCTATGATGTTTTTCTCCCATATCTGCCCTGTTGAAAATTCTTCGAGATAAGCCTGAAGGTTTTCAGCATCCGGACGGTGATAATTTGAACTTCTTCCTTTGCGTTCAATGACGACCAAATCATCCAATTCAAAATTATTTACCAGGCTAATTGATTGTGTTGCAATAAATACCTGACAATAGGATGAAGCTGCTTTAATTAGACCAGCCACTGCATCAATGGCGCTTGGGTGCAATCCCAATTCAGGTTCGTCCAAAAACAACACAGTTGGTAAGTCTTTGGGGTTTTGTGCCAACAGACTGATCAATGCAATAGTCCGCAACATCCCATCAGATGCTTGTCCTGCATTAAAAATCTTGGTTGTACCTTTTTCCTTCCAGCACAACAGAATCTGACCAAATTCGGGATAAAGTTCAAAGTCGTCAAAAAAGGGTAAAACCAACCGGATGTATTTAACAATTCGCGAGTAGTATGCTTTTTCATCATTTTGAAGCCTGTATAAAAAACTACCTAGGTTTTCTCCGTTTTGTTTTAACCATCTTCCATCCGATTGTGACCATTTCAACCGCATAGGAGTAGTATCGCTTGTATTGTGGAATTGATAAACGATCAATTTTCTAAGTAAATTTAAGATGACCTTCGCAGATTCAGTATTGACTGCCGGCAGATTGGCTTCTTCATGGCCAACGCCACAACTTATCCAACCTATTTTGCCTTCAATTCCATTTGCCGAAAACCTGTATTTTTCTTCTTTAAATACAAGCTTGTCAGGTTTTGCAAACATCAGGCTAAACTGATACTCGTTGATCCCGGTAGAAGTCTCAAGTTCAATTTGGGCGTCAATTGTTTTGGTAATGTCGGCACCATCATGTAAAATATCGTTTGCACCACCTAAATAGGCAACATATTCCTGCAATTTTCCATCCGAATTTAAAATCCAGCTAAGGAACTTAAAAAAAGAGATGAAATTGCTCTTGCCTGATCCATTGGGACCAATCAGGATATTGAGAGCTTTGGGCTCAAAATCTTGTATTGCTTTAATACTTTTATAACCCTTAATTGTAAAGGATTTCAGCTTTATATAGGACATTTCATACTTTTTTAATCTATTGTGCTTTTTAACCTTTCTAATCGAACAAATTTAAACTTTTTTTGATTTTATTTCTTTAATCAATCAATGATCAAGTTCCTTTAATAATTCCTTTGCTTTGACATAGAATTCCCCTAATGGTTCCTTTCAATAGTTCTGTAAATTTTGATATATGTAATTGAAATACATGTTTATAGGTACACCATGGGGAAACAAAGCTCCAATGAATTACGATGGCAATCTCGATTTTTTACTAAGGAGGAAAACATCCCGTGCAGATTTAAACCTGCCCGGGATTTTAATTTTGGTGGCATGATTAAACTATCGGGAATTTGACCTGTCGAATATGTCGTTTAAGAATTTTAAAATTCGCACTCATTAATATGCTTACATCAACAGATTTATCGGTCATTATCGTGAATTACAGGGGCTGGGAGAGGCTTTCGCAATGCCTCGACTCGTTGCAAAATATCGCTGACGATCGGTTCTCATTTGAAGTTATTATCGTTGATAACTATTCAAATGACTTGATGGTTTCGAAATTTAAGAGGCTTTATCCTCGTTTCACATTTGTAGTAAATTCTGATAATCTGGGGTTTGCAAATGGTTGTAACCTTGGGGCATCCATCAGCCGGGGGTCAAATTTGCTTTTTTTGAATCCCGATACCATTATCAATGCTGAAGCCATTTTCCTGCTGTTGACCGAGATTCGTCAACGGAAATCCTATTCAATCGTTTCGTGCAAACAAGTTAAGGCCAATGGTTCCGCAGAACGGCCCTATGGAAATTTCCTTTCAATTTTTACTTTGACCGGATGGCTCCGGGCTTTTAATAAGTTGTTTGGTGGGTTAACAATAAAACCCTTTGTTCAAAATGACAACTATATTTATCCTGATTGGGTTTCCGGT
Source organism: Mariniphaga sp. (assembly GCA_037128295.1). Lineage (GTDB taxonomy): Bacteria > Bacteroidota > Bacteroidia > Bacteroidales > Prolixibacteraceae > JAAFHB01. The sequence continues at coordinate 41,221 of JBAXWR010000024.1, read as the reverse complement.
TCTGTCGTGATGATCAACAAGCTCAGTTTTAAAAACTTGAGCGGTTGGGACGAGGATTTCTGGATGTATTTTGAGGATGTTGACCTTTGTTACAGGGCACGGTGTAATGGCGGTGAGGTTGTCAAATTGAAGAATGCTGTTGTCGAACATAACCACGGTGGCGCATCACGAATTAACTCAAAGGTTACTGCATTGACAAAAACCGAGGTCAATATTTCGCGGCATGTCTATATTTCAAAACATCAATCAGGCATAATGGCATTTTATATGCACACAATCCTGATTTTAAACAATTTACTATCCGGATTACTTCCTGCTGTTGCAGGAGCTATCTTCATTTATAGTAAAGCTCTGAATAGCAGGTGCATGGGCTACCTTCAATTAATCGCCTATTATTATAATGTTTTTACAACTGGTACATGGCTAAGCAAAAGGTCCGTCAATTACACGGAACAGGGAAAATATACATCAGTGTTGTCGCATTAAATTACCAGGATTGAATAACTAAAAAATATTTAGCTTTGATTTTCAATTACTTTGGATTACGTGATTGCTCTTCTATTACTTCATTATATAGTTTCATAAGCCTGTCAGCAACCATTTTTTCAGAGAAAAGCCCCGCATTCGCATAACCCTTTGCTTTCAATCCATTTTGTAATATATTGTCATATAATATATTGCGAATAGATTTGCCAATAGCTGAAATATCAGATGGATCGACATAAATTGCCCCATCGCCCCCGGCTTCGGGTAAACTGCTTAAATTGGAAGTAATTACAGGGCAGCCCGATGCCTGTGCTTCAAGGACCGGAAGTCCGAATCCTTCAAAATAGGAAGGGTAAACCATCACCTGAGCCATTTGATAGATAGCCTGTAACTCTGACGTATTTGAGTTATGGATAAACATGACCTGTTTCTGAATGCCCGAACCATTGATGAAACGTTTGATTTCATCCAGATATTCCTTCGGTCTGGGCCTCCCCAATATCACAACGGGAATATCCAGTTTTTCGGCAATAACGGCTTTCAGGATGGCTAACTGGTTCTTTCTCTTTTCGATAGTCCCAACAGTAAGAATGAACTGATCGGGTAAGCCAAATTTCCTTTTAACCTCCTTTTTACGGTCTTCAGTAACTTTTTCGTAAAAGCAATTGTTGCAAGTTTGATAGATTACTTCAATCTTATCAGGAGCTGTTCCCAAAAAGTGAATCAAGTCTGATTTGGTCTGCTCGCTGATGGCAATGATTTTGGTGGCCCGTTTACAACTACTCTTGTAAACAGATTCATAAATTTTTCTGTCGATTTTCTTGTAAAATTCAGGATACCGTAGAAAAATAAGGTCGTGCATGGTTACAATCGATGGAATTCCGGTTTTTTCAATCCCATAGGGAATCACATGGCTTAAACCGTGGAATATATCTATATGATTATTTTTAAGCAATTTAGACACTACATTCAATCGCCAATAGGATCTTAAGAATTTAAAGAGTTTTGATAACGGGAGTATAACATCTGCCTGATCTGGAAGCAAATAGAGATTGGTCAGCTTTGGGGCAAAAAGCTTGTACCGATTTTCGGGATAATACTTTGCCAGGAGATTAATCGTATTCCGGCTGTAATTCCCAAGTCCCGATGCATTCTGGAATACCCGCTTGGCTTCAAAACCTATTATCATGGGTTAGCAATTTTAAAGTATGATTACTTGATGTATTCTCGATCGGCTGACACCATTTTTTTGATCAGGTCGGTAAAAGAGGTTTTATTTGGATTCCATCCCAATAACCTTTTGGCCTTTGATGGATCGCCACACAGCAATTCAACCTCCGTTGGACGGTAATAAACAGGATCAATCTCAATAATGTTGTTTCCAGTTTTCTTACAGATGCCCTTTTCATTGACCCCGGATCCCTCCCATTCAAGGTTAATACCTGCTTCCTGAAAAGCGATCGTACAAAATTCACGCACAGTATGCATTTCGCCTGTCGCAATTACAAAATCCTCAGGAGTTGAATGTTGGAGCATCAGCCACATGCACTCTATATAATCTTTGGCATAACCCCAGTCGCGTAAGGCATTTAAATTCCCGAGGTACAATTTTTTTTGCTTGCCTGAGGCGATGCGAACTGCCGCAAGCGTTATTTTTCGCGTCACAAAATTTTCCCCGCGCCTTTCACTTTCGTGGTTGAACAATATACCATTTACTGCATACATCCCATAAGCCTCACGATAATTCTTCGTCATCCAGAAGGCAAACTGTTTGGATATCCCATAAGGTGACCTTGGATAAAACGGTGTCGTTTCGGTTTGTGGCGTTTCCTGAACAAGCCCGTAAAGCTCTGATGTAGAAGCCTGATAAATACGGACTTTCGATTCCATCTCCAAAATCCTGACGGCCTCAAGGATCCGCAGCGTTCCGATTGCATCGGTTTCGGCAGTATATTCCGGAACATCGAACGAGACCTTAACATGCGACTGAGCAGCCAAATTGTAGATCTCTTCGGGTTTTATCTTCTGGATAATGCGGACAAGAGAACTCGAATCTGTCATATCCCCATAATGAAGGGTCAGCTTATTTTTCAGTTGCATATCCTGGATCATCTCCTCAATATACAAATGCTCAATTCGTTGACGGTTGAACTGCGACGACCTTCGTACAATCCCATGAACTTCGTATCCCTTTTCGATTAAAAATTCTGCCAGATAGGAACCATCCTGTCCGGTAATTCCTGTTATCAATGCGATTCTCATCTTGCTTTTCGTTTTGATTCAGTTACGTAAAATATTAAATCGTTTTGGACAATTTCCTATATAATTCAAGGTAAGTTTGTACATTGACTTCCCATGTAAATTTCTGTGAGTGTTGTTGTAAGATTTCGGGGCGCGATGGATCGGCATAAAACTCTTCAATTTTCTGAAGAAAAAACCTGCTCATCTCATCAGGTTCAAATGTTTCCCAATAATAGGCCTTGTCTTCGCTAACTTCGGGTATGCTTGAATAGGTGGATGCAAAAACAGGTTTGCCAAACCTCATGGCCTCAACCGGAGGAAATCCCATCCCTTCAAATTTTGAAGGGAAAAGAACAGCTTTGCAATTGTTGTACATCCAGAATTTATCCTCTTCCGAAATAAGCCCGGGTATAAGGATCCTGTCGTGCAACCCCTGCGCATCAATTTTTTGCTGAAGTTCCTCTGCATAAGCCCCTGTTTTATTGCCGGCAATGATCAGCTTGTATTTTTCAGGCAAAAGCTTGATAAAGTCGATCAATACATGGTAGTTCTTTTTCATCCGCACGACCCCTACCGAAAAAAGCAAATCACCATCGGGCGCAAATGCCGGTTTACCGACGTTTTCAAATGTTTTGACCTTTACGCCACAATATATCACGTGGATGGGAATGTTGCCAACCTTAAGGTGTTCGCGAACTGCACTCTCCGTGAACTTTGAAATAACAGTAATTACAGTTGCCCGGTCAACCTTCTTTTGAAGTATTTTTAACCTGGCCTTCGCTTTGGCAGGGGATTTTTCGCCCAAAAAGTTGAGGTCGTTGATTGTTAATACAAAAGGAGTCGTTCGGTCGGATGGGAAATAGGCTGAATCCTGATGGATAGTGTACCACAGGTCATATTTCCGGCATAAGGAAGGAAAATAACGCCGCTTTAATGAAACTACCTCATAATCAACATTATTCCCAAAGTATCCTTTAAATTTTGCCGGAACCAGCAACGTAAATTTGAAGTTTTCATCCTTTATCTGGCTAATCTCATCGCCAAAAAATTCAGCGACCTGGCCTAATCCGGTATTCAAATCTTTAAGCCTGTCCAAATCAATTAATACAGAAATTGGTTTCATATCAAAAATCAATTGGTGCGTTATACAAATTTAATGATTTGGGAAGCAATGAATTGCACGTCCTCATCAGTCAGTTCCGGATAGCTTGGCAGGTTGATTCCGCGGGAACTGACAGACGTAGCAACGGGAAAATCTTCATTAGCATATTTTGCATAAATCGGCATGGAATGGACGGGATAGAACAAAGGGCGTGTTTCAATTCCCAATTGGCTCAGAAAGGTTCTCAACTCATTGCGCCGTTCTGCCAGGGGTATCAAAACAGAACACATCCAATACGAATTGAAGGAATTATCGGCTTGTCCATGAAATTCCAAAGGAGTGTTTTCAAAAGCCTGTTTGTAAATCGAAGCTATCCGTCTCTTGTTGACAACTATTTCATCGATCCTTTCCAATTGGGCAACCCCTATTGCAGCACATATATTGGTCATACGGAAATTGTAACCGATTGAATCATGCCAATAGAGTATGTCAGAGATCCCCTGGTTTTTAAGATTTTTTGCCCGTTCATACAATTTTTCCGAATTTGTGACAACCATGCCACCTTCACCTGTAGTAATGGTTTTGTTGCCAAAAAAGCTATAAGCTGCAATATCGCCAAAGGTTCCCATATGCCTGTTGTCGTATTTACTGCCAATCGCCTCGGCACAGTCCTCGATAAGGTACAGGTTATTGCGTTGGCAAATCTCCACCAAAGCATCCATTTCGCAAGGATGGCCATAGATATGCGGAGCAATGATCGCTTTTGTCCTTGCAGAGATTTTACGCTCAACATCGTTGTAATCGATCTGCCAGGTTTGCGGAAACGAATCAACAAAAACAGGGGTCGCACCAACATAGGTGATTGCATTAACCGAAGCGATATAGGTAAATGTAGGTACGATCACTTCATCTCCAGCCTTGATATCCAGAACCAGAAGTGCCAGGTGCAAAGCAACAGTTCCATTGCAAACACTTGTTGCATAGTCGGCTTGCAGGTAAGTGGCAAACTGTTTTTCAAAATCGGTAATGTATTTTCCTTTTGAAGAAATCCATGTTGATTGGATACAATCAGTTACATATTTTAATTCATTACCTTTCAACGAAGGCTGGTAAACCGGGTATTTTATATCCATAACGGAAGGCTATTATTAAATATCAAAACAATAATTTGGTCGTTTTTTCACGGGTCGTTACAAAAATAGAACAAAAACCTTTAAAAAAAAATCCTTATCCCGATTGACCTGTGATGATTACCTTAATGACAACAATAAAACGATCCTTTTGTTAGAAAAAAAATTTTACAATCATTCCCTATCTGTCCCAACATGTTTTTTAGGGACTAGGGTAATCTCAAGCTAACACGCGACACTTTATTCTTATATTTGTGCTGAAAGTTTGATCCGGTTGATGTGATCCGGTTGAAACAGTCCATATTGATTTACCCTATAATAATGACATATGAATCAAACAGCAAGGCTTCTTCTGATTTTTATAACAATCTTATATTCATGTAATTCGCCAAAAATGAAAGTTGATTTGATCGTTACCAATGCAAAAATATATACCGTTGATGATTCCTTTACAACCACAGAGAGCTTCGCTGTGCAGAATGGGAAATTTGTGGCGATCGGGACAACCAATGAAATCACATCAAAATATGTTTCCGATCATTGGATTGATTGCAAGGGTAATCCGGTTTTTCCCGGTTTTAACGATGCCCACTGCCATTTTTTCGGTTATGGGATCGACCTCATGCAATATGCCGATCTTTCCGGCATCCAAAATCAGGAAGATATTTACAAAATCATCGAGTCCCATCTTTCAAAAACCGGTGGAAGTTGGTTGCTCGGCCGTGGGTGGGACCAGAATTTGTGGTTAAACAAAGAGTTTCCTGATAACCAAAGGCTAAACGAATTGTTCCCGGATGTCCCGGTCTATCTTGTCAGGGTCGATGGCCATGCCGCCTGGTGCAATGATAAGGCTCTCAAAATGGCCAGGATTACGGCAAAAACAAAAATAGAGGGGGGGTGAGGTCCTGCTCCAAAATGGCAAACCTACCGGAGTATTGATCGACAATGCAAAAGAACTTGTGTTCAATTTGGTTCCCGAACCTGACAGGAAATTAAAGACCAAAGCATTGTTGATTGCGCAAGAAAACTGCCTTGCTGTCGGGCTTACTTCGGTTACCGATTGCGGCCTTCCTGAAAATGCAATTTTGCTGATGGATTCTTTACAGAAACAGGGATTGCTCAAAATGCGGATCAATGCCATGATGGAACCTGAAAAAGGAAATATGGATCGCTTCCTGAAAAACGGGCCCTATAAAACCAACCGGCTACAAGTCAACACAATTAAGCTATACGCCGATGGCGCCCTTGGTTCGCGGGGCGCATTTATGCTGAATGATTATTCGGACGATCCGGGCAACCGTGGTTTGTTGATGAACAAGGCTTCATATTATGAAGTAATTTGCCGGCAAGCCTTTGATGCCGGTTTTCAGGTTGCTACCCATTGTATTGGTGATGGTGCGAACCGGTTTATCCTTGAGATCTATGGTAAAATATTAAAAGGCAAAAACGACCGCCGTTGGAGGATCGAACATGTTCAGGTCGTCAACAAAGATGATTTCCCCTTATTTGCCAAATATTCTGTTGTACCTTCAATCCAGGCGACGCACGCCACATCCGATATGTTCTGGGCCGATGAAAGACTTGGAACAGAAAGGTTAAAAGGGGCTTATGCCTACCAGCAACTCCTTTCCCAAAACGGCTGGCTTCCAAACGGAACCGATTTCCCAATTGAAGCCATCAATCCGTTGTTGACTTTCTATGCCTCCGTTTTCCGAAAAAATACATCTGGTCTTCCGTCTGGCGGATTCCAAATTGAAAACGCACTTACACGTGAGCAAGCCTTGCGATCAATGACCATCTGGGCAGCAAAGGCCAGTTTTGAAGAGTTAAAAAAAGGGAGCATTGAGATTGGCAAATCGGCTGATTTCGTAGTACTTGATACCGATTTATTAACCTGTAAGGAGGAGGCTATCCTGAAATCCAAGGTGTTGAAAACTGTTTTGGATGGTGAAGTGGTTTATGATCGGGGCAATGCCACGAATTAAAAATATCAAATAAATAGGTGTTAATATGATTTAAAACAGATAAATATGAAAAAAATTGCAACCCAATCATTTCTATTTTTATTTTTGGCATTCGCAGCAATCACCGCAATTGCCCAGAAAAAAATGGGTGCAGCTGTTCCTGTCCGGTATTTGTACCCACTTTTTGAAAAAGTTGATATTCAGGAAGATATCGAATTTAGCAAAGTGTATAACTTTGAAGGAAAGGTAGAAAAACTGTTGTTGGATGTTTATACTCCTGCCGGGGATATGGAATCCGGAAGGCCTGTTATCCTGTGGATACATGGGGGCGGTTTCAGGCCCGGAAACGATAAGACTCAAAAATACATTGTTAAGCTCGCGTCTGATTTTGCTGGAAAAGGTTATGTCTGTGTATCAATCAATTATCGGGTGCGAAAAAATCCAAAAGACGACAAGCCCGGAACCATGGCCAATGCATTGGAAGACGCGATGGCCGGACTTAACTGGATCCGTAAAAACAACAGGAAATTAAAGATCGATCCGGAGAAAATCATTGTAGGCGGTGGTTCGGCAGGTGGTATGCTTGCAGTAAACCTTTGTTATAAGGATCCTTCGAAGGATCAAAAATGGAACAAAAAAGGCATTGTCGGACTTGTTGACTTGTGGGGTAGTCCTGACGAGTCGTATTCTTTTTACAAAGTGGATCAGGATGATCCACCCACGATTATAGTACATGGAACTGCCGACTCATTGGTTTCCTACTCCAATTCCGAAAAACTTGCTAAAGATTTGGAAAACAATCATGTAAAACATCGGTTGATTACAATCGAAGGTGCTGGCCATACCCCGGCGGATCACATGGATGAATTTTCGAAAAGCATTGCGGAATTTCTCTTCCCTTTGGTTTCCAAAGAAAACGCAGCCACAAAGTTTGAGAAAAAGTCAATGGTGGGCAAACAGGAGGATGCAAGTTTCGTTGTTCCCACATCGCAGCTCATCAATCCTGCGGGTACTACGGTCACATTTCCGGGAAGGCCAGTGGATCTTGCACTGAATCCTGATGAAACCCTCCTGGCCATTAAAAACCTGAAAGATATTGTCTTTTTTGATGTGGCAGGTCAAAGGATAAAGCAAACACTCACTTTAAAGGAAGGCGGCAATACGTTTACAGGGATCGGTTGGAGCAACAATGGGAAAAAAGTCTGGACAACAGATACAAGGGGCTACCTGCGTTCGGCGGCATTACAAGAAAACGGTTTGTTTAAATGGAACGATGAAATTTTACTGCCCGATAAAATATTCCCGGACGGTAAGTTTGAGTGGGAAAACGAGTTGCTCGACAAATCGGTAAAATCGGTAAATGGCAAAGAGTATCCAGGCGGTTTTGCAATTGACGAAAACCGGGATTATATCTATGTTGCACTGAACCGCAACAATGCTGTAGGCTTTATCAATCTGAAAAATAATAAATTCGAATCGCTTGTTCCTGTTGGGATTGCGCCATATACTGTAATTATTAATGGTGACAAAGCATATGTTTCAAATTGGGGAGGAAGGTTGGCCCAAAAAGAAGACAAAACAGCCCTGTCTGCCGGAAAAGAGGTAGTTGTAGATCCTAAAACCGGAATCGCATCTTCTGGAACTGTTTCTGTTATTGATTTGAATTCCCGTAAGGTCCTTAAGGAGATCAATGTTCATTTGCACCCTTCAGGAATGGTGATCCATCCTGACGGATCAAAACTGTATGTAGCCAATGCCAACAGTGACCTGATCTCGGTGATCGATACCAGGACAGATATGGTAATTAAAGACCTGAACCCTAAACCAATGGCTGATTTACCTTTTGGAAGTGCGCCAAATGCCCTTGCCATTTCGGCAGATGGGTTAACTTTGTATGCTGCAAACGGAGGGAACAACCTGATTGCAGTGATTGACCTCGTAACCGACAATGTCAAAGGATTAATACCAACAGGCTGGTATCCGGGGGCTGTTGCTTTAAACAAGTCAGGCAACCACTTGTTTGTAGCCAACACCAAGGGCGTTGGGACACGTCAGCTAAGTACTCCAAAAGCAAAGGGTTATAAATCGAACGACCACTTGGGTTCTGTTTCATTTATTCCTGTTCCATGGGAAAAAGAATTGGAAGACTACACCGTGAAAGCAGCTTCCAATATGCGGTTACCCGAAATTGTGCAAACCTTAAAGCTCGGTAAGATTAAAGAGAAGATGGTTCCTGTTCCAGTTAATCCGGGCGAAAAATCGGTGATCAAACATGTCCTGTACATTATCAAAGAGAACAAAACCTATGATCAGGTTTTTGGTGGATTAAAGCAAGGCAATGGTGACAGCACCCTGTGCCAGTTTGGTCGGAATGTTACGCCAAACCATCATGCATTGGCTGAGCGTTTTGTGCTGCTCGATAACACCTATTGCAACGGAGTTTTAAGTGCCGACGGCCACCAATGGACAAATGAGGGATATGTGACCGATTATCTCGAAAAAAGTTTTGGCGGGTTCATCAGAAGCTATCCTTACCGCGGTGATGATCCGCTGGCGTTTGCCTCCTCCGGATTTATCTGGGACCAGGTTCTTAAAAAAAGGTTGACGTTCAGAAATTATGGCGAATTCTGCGATTCGGAAACCCTCCCTGAAAATGTTTCCTGGAAAGAGATGTATGACGAGTACATCAACAACACCAACACCATTACCGTAAAAGCGAAATCGGCACTTCATACTTTATCTCCCTACAATTGCCCGACTTTTCCGGGCTTTACGGGACGGATCCCCGATGTTTGGCGCGCCAGGGAATTTATCAAAGAGCTGAGTAGTTATGAGCAAAAAGGTGAACTTCCGGCCTTTATGCTGATGTTGCTTCCAAATGACCACACAGTAGGTGTCAACGAAGGCTATCCCACCCCAAGTGCCGCTGTTGCCGACAATGACCTGGCATTGGGACAAATTGTGGAAGCGATAAGCAACAGCAAATTCTGGAACGAGACTGCTATTTTTGTGATACAGGACGATCCCCAGTCGGGACTCGATCATGTGGACGGTAAACGTACTGTTGCTTTGTGTATCAGTCCTTATACGAAAAGGGGTGAAGTCGTAAGTACACAGTACAATCAAAACAGTATCCTGCGAACGATCGAATTAATCCTTGGATTGCCACCTATGAGCCAATTCGACCTGACTGCAGAACCCATGTCCGATTGTTTTACAGAACAGCCTGATTTTACCCCATATAAGGCCTTATTAAATCAAATCCCGCTTGATCAGATGAACCCTAAACTCTCATCTCTAAGGGTAAAACAGTTATACTGGGCTAAGAAGTCAATGGAGATGCCTTTGGACGAAGCAGATGAAGCCGATGATGATGAGTTGAACCGTGTCGTCTGGTATGCAGTTAAAGGTTATGATGTACCATATCCGAAGATTAAAAGGAAATAAAGAGAAATATGGAAATAAATAGAAATAAATGGAAATAGACCTGCATATATATGCACCTGATTTTATGTGAGTTAATAAAGTTCAAATTTCCCTGCTTCAAGATTTTCAAGAAAAAAAGCTGATAATATATTGGGCTTTTCATTTTGCATTTAGTATAAATTCGACCCTGTTAATCGAACTTCCTATTTTATCAAAATGTTAAAATATCCCGATACCTCCATATGTTAATTAATTTAAGCTACTTTTGCGGGCTAGTTTGAAAGGATAACGTCATTCATTTCGTTATCATAAGTTAATGAAAATTGTCAATATGGAATCACAAGGATACAAAATCAGACAAATTGTCAATTCAGGGCCGACCTGGAAAAAAATTGTAGTTGAATCAAATGTTCCCGAGGAACTGATGCCCCTGCGCGAATTGTCGCGCAATCTCTGGTGGGTATGGAATGATGACGCGAGGGCTTTGTTCAACGAGATTGATCCCGAAATATGGGAAAATTGCCAGCACAACCCGATCGTTTTGCTTGAAGAAACCAGCCTTGTCCGTTTTGAAGAATTAAAATCAAATCAGTCGTTTATCCTTAGGATGAAATCTGCCGAAGCGCAGCTTAAGAAATACCTTGACGACCGCAAGAAATTGTTGGGGCCAAAGATTGCCTATTTCAGCATGGAGTTTGGGTTGCATTCGAGTTTAAAGATTTACTCCGGTGGTCTTGGCGTACTCGCAGGTGATTTCCTCAAGGAAGCCAGTGACTCAAAGGTTGACATGACAGGTGTTGGACTCCTCTATCGCTATGGATATTTTAAGCAAATCATATCAAGCCAGGGAGAACAGATCGCACAATACGATGCTGAGCATTTCTCTAAAATTCCGATCCAACCCGAAATGGATGAAAATGGGACATGGATCACAGTCAGTATTGATATGCCAGGCAGAACTGTATATGCGCATGTCTGGTCAGCTAAAATAGGCAACATCAAATTATACCTGCTTGATACCGACTACGATGCCAATCAGGAAAGGGACCGTTCCATAACGCACCACCTTTATGGCGGTGACAATGAAAACCGGTTAAAGCAGGAGATGGTTCTTGGGTTAGGCGGGATCAGACTGCTTGAAAAAATTGGTATTCAGGCTGATATTTACCATTGTAACGAAGGCCATGCCGCCTTTATTGGGCTCGAAAGGATCAAAAACCTGATCGAAAATTCCGGGTTATCTTTTGCCGAAGCCCAGGAAATGGTTCGGGTTTCCACATTATTTACCACACATACTCCTGTACCTGCAGGTCACGATGCCTTTCATGTTGACCTTTTCACATCTTATATGGGACATTTGGCCCAAAAGCTAAAACTCTCGCTCGACGATTTCCTCTTTCTAGGAAAAGCAGCCTCCTATGATTCCCATTTTAACATGAGTTACCTTGCGTCCAATATGTCGCAAGAGATCAACGGCGTAAGTATGTTGCATGGGAAGATCAGTAAAGGTTTGCTTGCCGAATTATACAAGGGATTTTTACCGGAAGAATTGGAGAATGTCGGGTATGTGACAAATGGTGTCCATTATCCTACCTGGGCAGCACCCGAATGGCAAACTATCCATGAAAAATTTTTAAAGCCTGAAGGACTTGCCGAAGACATCCACGAATACGAAGAGGATGAGGAAGCCCGTGCATGGCGCAACATTTATAAAGTTCAGGACAATGTCATCTGGGAAACAAAATCCAAACTTCGTGAGGATTTGATCAACTATATCAAACAACGTTTTTCAGATACCCATATTCAGCGGAACGAAAGTCCGAAATACATTGCCGAAGTTATCTCGAAGCTCAACCCAAAAGCTTTGACGATCGGTTTTGCACGACGTTTTGCCACCTATAAAAGGGCGCACCTTCTGTTCCGCAACCTTGACCGTTTGGCAAGGATTGTGAACAACCCTGATAAACCGGTTCAGTTCCTGTTTGCAGGAAAGGCCCATCCGGCTGATAAAGCAGGGCAGGATTTGATTAAATACATTATTGATATCTCGAAACGCCCTGAGTTCGTCGGAAAGATCCTGTTTATTCAGAATTACGACATGAACCTTGCAAAAATGCTTGTAAAAGGTTGTGATGTTTGGATGAATACACCAACCCGTCCACTTGAGGCCTCCGGTACTTCAGGAGAAAAAGGGGTCATGAACGGAACGCTTCACATGTCGGTCCTTGACGGATGGTGGGTCGAAGGTTTTAAGAAGGATGCCGGATGGTCGCTCCCTCTTGAGAAATCGTTTGACTCGGACGAACTTCAGGATGAGCTGGATGCAGGATCGATATACAGTATTTTCGAAAACGAGATTGTTCCGGCATATTATTACCGCAACGATAAAAACATCCCCATTCTTTGGGTTGACTTCATCAAAAATACTTTTGCGGAGGTAGTCCCCCACTTCACGACACGCCGGATGATGAAGGACTATTTTAAACGTTACTATCTTCCTATGTCTGCAAGAACCGAAAAGCTGAAAAAAGACGGCTTCTCAAAAGCCATAGAAATTGCAGCTTGGAAAGAAAAGATACTCGAGGTTTGGGATCAGATCGAAGTCGTGAACATCCAACTTGCCGATGGTATCACCAATACCTACAAAATGGGACAAAATTACCCTTCTTATATCGTACTGGATATCAAGGGATTAGAGCCAATGGAAATTGGTGTTGAGGTTATTATTGCATTGGGGAACGGACATCCAAAATATGTAGAACGGCACGAATTCACCCCGGTTAAAGTGGCGAATGGCTTCACACATTATTCGCTGAATCTTACATTGACAAAACCGGGATCCTACAATTATGGTGTAAGGATCTTCCCGAAAAATCCAGAACTTCCTAATCGACAGGATTTCAGAATTTTACACTGGTTATAATATGAACTGATGTGATAATAAAAAAATAAACCCGGATAAGCTATCCGGGTTTATTTTTTTAATAAATAGATCCCCTACAATTAATGGGGTATTACTATTGATACATTATATTGCTCATTTACAGCTTATTGTATAAAAGTTTGTTGAGCAGCTCCTCCTTGTGTTTAGGGGACACTTTCAGCAATTCGCCAGTCTTGAGTTCAACCATACCTCCATCTGTTTTAAGGTATCGTACAACATTGTAAATATTAACAAGATGGCTCCTATGGATCCTCACGAAACCCAATGGGGCAAGAAGGTGCTCAAATTCGAGCAAAGTACGACTGACAACCTTTTCCGGATCATCCTTAAAAATAATCCTTGTATAATTTCTCTTCCCCTCACAACGAATAATTTGTTCGACCCTTACAATCGCAAATCCATTGCTTTCAGGTAGTGCGATTGTCTTGTTGTTGTTTTCTTCCGGGGTCAGAAGATTTTCTTTCAATGTCTTTACCCTTACCTTGTTGTCAATTTTGGGAATTTGGGGAATCCGCATAATTGCCGATGTCAATTCTTCAACCACAAGGGGCTTAACAATATAATCTATAGCGGAATATTTGAATGCTTTTACGGCATATTCGCTATAGGCAGTAATAAATATCAGCTTAAAATTGACAGCTTTCAACTTGTCCAGAAGATCGAAACCGGTTCCATCAGGCATGCTGATATCCAGCAAAACCAATTCCGGAGAAGTTTCCTCAATTAACTTAACCCCTTCCTCGACCGATCCTGCCTCTCCAAGTATCTCAATATTGTCGAGAAACTTCAAAAGCATTTCACGTAAAACCATCCTGGAGACATAATCATCATCTATAATAACCGTTCTAAGCATATCGTGGAAATTCTAAAATAATAATGGATGGTAAAGAAATACAAAAGAACTGCAACACTTTGAAACTCTCCTATCCAGAATATTTAAACAAACAATTACCAAAAATGATTAAGGAAGAATAAAAAAAAATATTACCGATTTGTCGAATATTTTTTTAATATTGTACCTATGAGAAAAGCCATTTTATACCAATACTATCATAAGTTATTATCAAAGGGTCAATTAACGATGATCAGGCAGAACCGGAAATTAATTTCCCAGTTCATACTTACAATTTTCCTGATTGCCATTGCGACCTGGTTCTTTAATCACGAAAAGTCGGAATTAAGTCAGGTCCGGGATGTCCTGCTCGAATCCAACCTCCCATATCTGCTTATGGGAATTGGAGTTACAATAATCTATATTGTTTTACAGGGGTTCATGTATAAAATGGCTTTTTCGGCTGTGCACAAGAAAATACCATTGACATCGACAATCCTGCTATTTTTAAAACGCAATTTTATCAGCATTTTCATTCCGGCCGGTGGAGTAACTTCCCTCGCCTTTTTCACTGGAGACATTGAAAAACAAGGAGTCTCGAAAACAAAGATCCATTTTGCCTCGTCAATTTATGCGTTCGTTGGGATTTTATCTGTGGTTTGTGTGGCCATCCCCATCTTTTTCTATGCGCTCATTGATGGGATTACCGGGGCTGGAGAGATATTCGCTCTTGGAGCAATGTTCCTTATGCTGCTGATTCTTACCTTTACCTATAGGTCCATCATCCGTAAAGGCAAACTTTATTCATTCATCATCCACTATTTTCCATCTATGGAGGTGTTCCTTGAAGACATTATCAGCCATACGATCAACATCAGAAGCCTGTTTTATACCATTCTGACATCTGTTGTGATCGACCTTTCAGGAATCGTCCATATGTATATCGCCATGGTGGCCCTCAATTTTCATCCATCATTGTTCTATGCGATGATGGGTTATCTGACAGCGGTTGTCTCTGTGTTTATCTCCCCATTTATGCGAGGATTGGGAGCCGTTGAGGTATCCATGTCGTTTATTCTCACACGGTTTGGTTATACCGGTATCGAGGCTGTGGCGATCACCTTCCTATACAGGTTTTTCGAATTCTGGCTTCCTCTGATCTCAGGTGCCCTTAGCTTTTTGATAAAGGTCAATAAATTAATAATGAGAGTATTGCCTGCATTATTGATCTTTATTCTCGGAATTATCAATATTGTCTCGGTCATTACGCCGGCGATACACGAAAGGGTGCAGCACCTTCAGGATTTCATTCCGGTCGATGCAATTGCAGCTTCAAACTATTTTGTCTTAATTGCAGGGGTTTTCCTGTTGTTAACGGCAGTTTTTATGCTCAAAGGGTTGCGCAATGCGTGGAAGATCGCACTTTTTCTAAGTTTGCTTTCTTGTATCGGCCACCTCACAAAAGCAATCGACTACGAAGAGGCTTCTGTTGCAATGATTGTTGCCATTATGCTTTGGTATTCGAGAAAAGAGTATCCGATCAAAGGAAACCCCAGATTAAACACAATTGGGATCATGACTGCCCTGTTCAGCATCCTGGCGGTCCTAATTTATGGTACCATCGGATTCTACTTCCTCGATAAAAACCATTTCAACATTGATTTCAATATCTGGCAAAGCGTCCGATACACCTTTCAGAATTACTTTTTAGTTGGCAGCAGCGACCTTGTCCCAACAAGCCAATTTGCGAAAAACTTTTTGGTTTCTATCAATATCAGCGGGTTCCTCTCCATCTCGTTCCTGTTTTATGCGATCATCAGGCCTTATATATTCAGGGAAGAAACAGATCCTGAGGAATTTGAAAAAGCCCGTCAACTGCTCGAAAAATCGGGAAAATCGGCATTGGACTATTTTAAGACCTATTCCGATAAAATGGTGTTTTTCCCCGAAAACATCAACGCATTCATCGCTTACCGTGTTGCGGGCAATTATGCCGTTGTGCTTGAAAACCCTGTGGCTTCTTCACAAGACGAGATCAGGCAGTGCATCCGCCTTTTTGACAAGTACTGCTACGAGAACGGGCTTAAAAGTGTCTATTACCGGGTTCCTGAAGAAAGCCTCCCCATGTATAAAGAGCTTTCCAAAAAGAGCTTATTTATTGGGCAGGAAGGCGTGGTTGACCTGAAGAGTTTTTCTTTGGAAGGGGGGAAAAACAAAGCCTTACGAAATGCCCTGAACAAAGTAACCGAACGCGGTTACAAATGCACCATCCACCAACCTCCCATTAAAGACGGGACTATGCAAAAGCTCAAAGCGGTTTCAGATGAATGGCTGCTTTCTACAGACCGGAGTGAAATTGTCTTCTCTCAGGGAATGTTTATCTGGGGAGAATTAAAGCAGCACACAATCATAACTGTCGAAAATATAGAAGAAAAAGTGATTGCCTTCCTCAATATCATCCCCGACTTTGCCCCGGGTGAAGGAACCTACGACCTGATCAGAAAAACAGATGATGCCCCCAATGGTGTGCTTGACTTTATCCTGGTCGAACTATTCAAATATTTAAAATCCAAAGATTATTCAACTGTAAACCTTGGGTTTGCACCAATGAGCGGACTTGACGACCCGCACACTTTTCCCGAAAGATCGATGAAGTTTGCCTATGAAAAGATTAAATCCTTCTCACAATATAAAGGGTTACGGAATTTCAAAGAAAAGTTCTTCCCGATCTGGCATAACCGCTACCTGATCTACACCAACGATTACGACTTGTTGCAGATACCAACTGTTCTCAATAAAGTAATAAAACCTGATATTGATTGATAATCAATATAATATATTTTAAAAGTGTAATTAACATGAATAGTAACTGCATTATTAAAATCTGCCGTAGCATCCTGATATTGCAGTTCATTTTTTATATGTCGATTTTCACAACTCGCTGTAACAACCTTCTACAACAACAATCAGAGATCATACCCCAAAATCTTCCACTGACCATTTACCCATCCCAGGTAATTGATACTGCAAAACCTATGATTTTTATGATTTCGGGGGACGGTGGTTGGACAAAATTCGATAATGAAATGTGCGAAAACCTGGCTAAGAACGGCCTGCCTGTTGTTGCGCTCGATGCGCGAAAATACTTTTGGAATCACAAAACTGCAAAACTAACATCATCCGAGATAGAAAGATCTGTCCAATCTTATATGCAACTCTGGAATAAAAAGGGTTTCCTGTTGTTTGGATTTTCATTCGGTGCATCCATAGCCCCCTTTATAGTGGAATATTTTTCAGGATCAATACAAAAGTCATTAAAAGGGATTTATTGTTTGTCGCCTGATTTAAAAGCCGATTTTGAAATACATGTGGGTGATATGCTTGGTTTTGGCAGTAACAACGATACATTAGACGTCGTTGGACAAATGCTTAGAATGAAAAGATTTGTTCCGGTCTGTATTTTTGGTCACGACGAACCACTTTCGGTTCACTCAAAATTCGAGGAAGCCGGACTAAAAGTCATCACTGTTCCTGGAAGCCATCACTTCAACAACGATGCAACAAAAGTTGCCGAAGTGATTGCAGAAGAAGTTAACAGGTCGGTTTTTAAAAAATAACCATTCTATTGTTTTGAAGTTTTCTTGCTTTTCCCCTCAATATAGGTCATGAATTTCTCCCCATCCTGCGACATTTCAAACTTTGTGTTGACCATTCCATCGTTCAACAGGGTATAGGTCAGCCTGAAAATCGGAACATTGGCTATCTTATTGCTGGTCAACACAATAGCCTTATCCTGATAAGTTATGGAATAGTTGATCGTATGGTTTTCATTGTCAAAGTAAATCGCTTTTGAAGGATTTCCTGTATAGTCAGGATAAACGATCATTAAATCATTGTGGACAATCAACGGCTTATTGTTTGTGGCGGGGTACTCAGAGTGGCTTTTGCGGACAACGATATTCTTGTCGAGATCGAAGGCAAATGAGAAGGTTCCTCCACCTTGCCCGGGTTGGCCACTACCTTCGCCCTGAAATTCGCCAATCAACCATGTCCACTTCTCCCATGAAGCGGGTTGTTGGGCAAAAGCGGAAGTAAGACAACTAAAAAAAAGGACGGATAAAAGAAGTTTGGATTTCACAATGAATTATGTTATAAATTGATTGTCAATGATATATAGGAATATTTCCAAAAGATTAAATTCAGCATAATGAATTACTACTTTGGATTTTGGGATCGCAAAAAATTGTGGGCAGCCACAAGGGCGGCCCCTACTCCTTCATCCATTCAAAAACGCGGTAGTGCTCACCGTTCATACCGAGACGGCGATAGACTTCACGGGCACGTTCGTTTGTTTCGTCAACATAGAGGCGGATCCCTTTTAATGAATCATCGGCATCCACCATATTTCGGATATAACTGTACAACTGATTGTAAACTCCGCTTTTACGGAAATTGGGTACAATAAAAACCGACTGTATCCACAATACGGTGCCGTTGCGCCAGTCGCTCCACTCGTAAGTTGTCAATAATGAGCCAACCACCTGATTGTCGACCAATGCAACGTAATAGACACCATAAGCGGAATTCTTCAATACCGCTTCAACGCCTTTAATAACTGTATCATAATCAAGTTTGTAAGCCTCTGTCTCCCAGGCCATATCCACTTGGAACTGTGCTATTTGGTCACGGTCTTCAAGTTGACCTTCACGAATTTCAATGTTCATCATCTGTGATTAATCAAGTTTTAAAACTGCAAGGAAAGCTTTCTGGGGAACCTCAACATTACCGATCTGCTTCATCCGCTTCTTACCTTTCTTCTGCTTATCGAGCAATTTGCGTTTACGCGTGATGTCTCCACCATAACATTTGGCGGTCACATCCTTACGGACAGCTTTGATCGTTTCGCGGGCAATGATCTTGGCGCCAATGGCTGCCTGGATTGCCACATCGTACTGCTGGCGTGGAATCAACTCTTTCAATTTTTCGCACATCCTGCGCCCAAAGTTGTAGGCATTGTCGAAATGAATCAGTGTTGACAATGCATCGACAGGCTCACCGTTAAGCAAAATATCAAGTTTGGCCAACTTAGCAGGACGGTAACCAATGATATGATAATCAAATGATGCATAGCCCTTTGAAATGCTCTTTAACTTATCGTAAAAATCGAAAACTATTTCACCGAGCGGCAGTTCAAACGTAAGTTCAGCCCGTTCAGCAGTCAGGTAGTCCTGCTTTTTCAACATGCCGCGTTTATCAAGGCACAACGTCATAATCGACCCTATAAACTCGGAACTGGTAATGATCTGGGCTTGGATAAAGGGCTCCTCAATCAGTTCAATCAAAGTCGCATCGGGCATCCCGGCAGGGTTATAAACCTCGTACGATTCACCTGCACGGGTATGGATCATGTATGAAACGTTGGGTACAGTGGTGATCACGTTCATATCGAATTCCCTGTCGAGCCGTTCCTGGACAATCTCCATGTGGAGCAATCCCAGGAATCCACAACGGAACCCGAAACCCAACGCCAATGAGGATTCAAGTGTATAGGTCAAGGAAGCATCGTTGAGCTGAAGTTTCTCCATAGCAGCCCTCAGATCTTCATAATCTTCACTGTCGATCGGATAGACCCCTGCAAATACCATCGGTTTCACTTCCTCAAAACCTGAAATCCTCTCAGTAAGTGGAAATTTTACGTTTGTAACGGTATCCCCGACTTTGATTTCGCGGGCTGTTTTAATGTTTGAAATGATATAACCCACATCACCGGCACTTAACGAATCGCGCGGATCGAGGGCCAATTTCAAAACCCCGACTTCGTCAACGTTATATTGTTTTTCAGTAGCCACAAACTTAACAAGATCACCTTTTCGAACAGTACCGTTTACAATTTTCACATAGGCAACAACGCCCCTGAACTGGTTATAAACAGAATCAAAGATCAATCCCTGAAGCGGTGCCTCAGGATCCCCTTTTGGATGTGGAATATCATCAATAATACGCCTCAAAATTTCTTCAATCCCCTCACCGGTTTTCCCGGATGCCCTTATAATTGTACTGCGCTTACATCCAATGAGTTCAATAATCTGGTCTTCTACAACTTCAGGCATTGCGTTGGGAAGGTCCATCTTATTGAGGACGGGGATTATTTCAAGGTCATGGTCAATTGCGAGATACAGGTTTGAAATGGTCTGTGCCTGGATTCCCTGTGTCGCATCAATAATCAATAAAGCCCCTTCACAGGCAGCAATGGAACGTGAAACTTCGTACGAGAAATCAACATGCCCCGGTGTGTCGATCAGGTTCAACCGGTACTTTACACCGTCCTGAGTATAATCCATCTGAATGGCGTGACTTTTAATGGTTATCCCACGCTCTTTTTCAAGCTCCATATCATCAAGTACCTGAGCCTGCATATCTCGCCCGCTAACAGTCTGGGTAATTTCGAGAAGACGGTCGGCAAGCGTACTTTTCCCATGGTCAATATGGGCAATTATACAAAAGTTCCTGATGTTGTTCATAGGCTAAAAATCCTTATATCCTTGATATTCTTAATTAAACCTTTATTTCTAAAATCGACACAAAGATATTCAAATTTTGAATTTTAACATCTTTCCTGATCTCTGCCCGCTTTTATTAAATTTGCAAAAGATTCTACGATTTACCCTTATGGATTTCTCAAATAATTCAGCTTGTCTTCTGACGATTATCGTACCGCTCTATAACGAAGAGGGTAATCTTCAACGGCTGGCAACGGAACTTTCTGATTATATTAATCATACAACCTACAAAGCTAAGGTCTTGTTTGTCAACGATGGTTCAAATGATAACAGTGCCGGAATTATAGAAAAGATTTGCGGTGAATTGCCGTCATTTCATTACATCCACCTCCGGAAAAACAGTGGCTTGAGTACCGCACTTAAAGCCGGAATTGATCTGGCAGATACGAAATATTCAGGATACATTGATGCCGACCTTCAGACATCCCCATTCGATTTTGATCTATTGATGAAATTAGCTGATGATGCTGACCTGGTCACGGGAATCCGCGAAAAAAGAAAGGACAGCATCCTAAAGATGATCTCTTCCAAAATTGCCAATGCGATCAGGCAAGCCGTAACACACGATGGGGTTTCCGATACCGGATGCCCGTTAAAGGTTTTTAAGACTGATACTTTCCGCCAAATTCCGTTTTTCGATGGGATGCACCGTTTCCTGCCAGCCCTTGTCAAATTAAACGGTGGGATTGTAAAACAGGTTCCTGTGCGCCATTTTGAAAGGATGGCTGGCAAATCGAAGTACCATTTATTTAACCGTTTGCTTGGCCCTGCAACAGACCTGATCGCTTTTGCATGGATGAGAAAAAGGCACATCCGATATGAAATAACCGGTAGAGGATGACCACATCACCACTTTGGATATATGCCATAGGTTTTACAGCCCAGGTGCTGTTTACATCTCGCATGGTCGTACAATGGATACAATCGGAGAAGGCAGGTAAACCAATTTCACCTTTGATATTTTGGCAATTAAGCCTATTAGGATCAATCCTCTTTCTGGCTTATGGGATATTAAGACATGATTTTGCGATTGTATTGGGTCAGGCACTTGTCTATTATATTTATGTCCGCAACCTTCATTTTAAAGATGGATGGAGCCCGATTCCAATACTTTTCAAAATTATTGTGGTTCTTGCGCCCCTTCTTACGATAGGTTACCTGCTCTCTGATGCCCCGGGTAACCTATCTGATTTGTTCACTAATAAGGAAATTCCAACACCTTTACAAATTTGGGGAATAGTCGGACAGTTGATTTTTACCTTCCGGTTTTATGTGCAATGGGTTGACTCCGAAACAAAAAACGAATCGGTATTATCGAAAAACTTTTGGACAGTAAGTCTTGTGGGGTGTTTAATGATGATTGTTTATGCAGTTTTTCGTTACGATCCGGTGTTATTCCTGGGACAATTATCTGGCCTGATCGTGTATGTCAGAAATCTTATCCTGGGCAAAACAGCCAAAGGTTAATTCACAAGTATTTGTTATTTTTGAACAAAAAGTAATACCAATTTATTGATGAACCGTCGTAACTTTCAGATTATTTTACTTTTCGTGGGTACTATTATTGCCTTTGTGGTTAATAATGGGGCACTTGAAGCCAATATTATGGAGGCCCGCAATCTGACGACTGCACGTGAAATATTGCAAAAAAACAATTGGCTCGAACCTACGATGAATGGGGAATTGCGCCTCGAAAAACCTCCTTTACCAACATGGTTAACTGCGGTTACTATGTATTTTGTGGGTCAGAATGATCTCTCACTGCTGCGCCTGCCGGCCGCACTTGCGGGTATGCTTTTGGTATTCTTTCTTTATAAACTAACAATAGAAATAACAGAGGACAAACTACTTCCTTTTTTGGTAGCCGGTACAGCCACTACTTCGTTTTATATCTTTTTTCTGGCACGCGATATTAGCTGGGATATTTTTTGCCATAGTTTTATGATAGGTGCCATCTGGTTAATTGTCAAAGGATTAAAATCAAAGTCGTCAGGATGGCCGGAACTTTTGGGCGCTGGGGTTTTGATGGGGCTGTCGTTTATGAGCAAAGGCCCTGTTTCATTCTATGCCTTGCTCCTCCCCTTCCTGATTGCCCAATCGTTAACCTTTGGATGGAAGGAAGCTACTCATAAAAAGAAGGCCCTTTGGGGAATGATCGTCTTAACCTTGGTCATCAGCTTGTGGTGGCCCTTGATGATCTGGATATCTCATCCTGATTTTTCGGCCCTGATCGCCAAACAGGAATCTTTGGCCTGGATCAACCGGAGCACACGCCCTTTTTACCATTACTGGAGTTTCCCGATCCAATCGGGAATATGGGCTATCTTCGCTTCATGTGCCTTAATCTTTTCATATGCCAAAACACGTATTAACCAATATGGCAATTATAATTTTCTGTTAATCTGGATATTATCCTCATTAATCTTACTTTCTCTTTTCCCCGAGAAAAAAGAACGATACCTTTTACCAGTACTTCTTCCACTTGCAATGTTAACTGCCTTTTATATGCGTTATCTGATAAGCGCTTTTAAAGAAGGGTCTTTTACACGAACTGATTTAAACTTGTTCAGGTCGCAGGTTTTTATAATGTCGTTGATTGGCATAATGTTACCGGTTTCTGTTTTTGTTTTTCTGAAAGCAGAAAAAAGACCTGATATGATAACACTTGTTTTAATTGCGGTTCTTTTCTGGGGAACGGCTATATACATTTTATCCTCATTGCCTCAAAAAAACGCCTTCCGCTTATGGACAGGAATGGTTGCCATCGTCCTATTTGTTTGTTTGACAATCATGCCATTGGCTCCAAAAATTGCGATTACAAATCCTTCTTACCGTTCATATCAGGAACTTCGTCGCCGTACAGATGTGAAAGTTGCCAATTTTTACTTTAACAAAGAGATGCCGGGAAAATTTATTGAGGTAGTCTGGAACAGTGGACATACGATCAAATTATGGGATACCTGGAACAACCCTCAAATGCCATCCAAACTCCCAATATTATTCTTGTCGTACGAGGATCCCACTACAGTTTTGCCTGCCGATATCCTAAGTAATTATCAGATTGAGATCATCGGACGTTTTGATAGCAACCCTGGTAAAACAAGAAAGGATACTGCTTTAGTAAATTATGCAACCTTGATTACGGAACCAAGTCAATAGCGCATTTTTCAGAAATATTTAATCAATTACGATATGAGTGTAATTCACTATTATTCATTATGCTGGAATGAAGAAGTTATCCTTCCTTTTACAATGGGTTACTATTCAGAATTTTGTCAGAAAATGGTAATCATGGACAATGAGTCCGACGATAGTTCTCCTACCATAATCAATTCTTTTGCCAATGCAGAAATGAGGACTTATCAATCAAACAAAGAAATCAGGGATGATATCTATTTAGGTATCAAGAATAACATATGGAAAGAAAGCAGGGGCATTGCCGATTGGATCATCATTTGTGATGCAGATGAAGTTCTTTACCATCCAAATCTGGCTGATAAACTGGATGAACTGAAAGCAAAAGGAGTAACGATCATTAAACCATATGGTTATGATATGTATTCTGAAAACCTTCCACATGAAAGCATATTTGAAATCAAAAATGGTATAAAAGATAACAGGCATTTTGGTAAATGTGTCATATTCAATCCAAACCAGATTGATGAAATAAATTTTAAAGCAGGTTGTCACCAATGCAAACCAAAAGGGAAAATAAAGTTTTACAAAGGCGATGACATCAAACTTTTGCATTATAAATATCTCAATCTCGACTATGTGTTGAAACGTCATGATGCATTTAAAAAGCGGTTGAGCGAATATAACATCAAAAACAAAATGGGCAAACATTATCTATATGACATCCAAAAGATTACGTCAATTTTTAATAAGAATCTCAAAAAGGCAAAGAAAGTTCTTTTATAAGAAAAACGCAATTTACAAATCGACTTGTAACGCAATCACAAAAATGGCGTCTAATTGGTTTTAATGGTTACATTAGATCTATAATTATCATGAAAAAATTATCACTTATTTTTGTTTGTTCCCTGTTCATTTCCTTGTTATTAACCTCTTGCTTTTATGGTATTAAAGGAAATGGAAAAGTCGTCAAAAGTGAACGTCAGGTTGAGGATTTCAAATCCATTGATGTTAGTGCCGGCCTGGAATTGATTTTAATCCAGGATTCAGTGATCAAGGTTGTTGTAGAGGCGGACGAAAATCTTCAGGAAATCATTAAAACGGAGGTTTCGCACGGGAAACTTAGGATTTACCCTGAAACCGGTATCCGACACGCATCGTCCAAAAAGGTATTTGTCACATTTAAGACCATCAGTGCCCTTCATGCCAGTTCAGGGTCGGAGGTCAAGTCGAAGATGGAATTAAAAATGAACTCTATTGATATTTCTGTTTCAAGCGGGGCAGATATTGATTTGGATATTTCAGCATCCAAAATTAAAGTTGATGGCAATAGCGGCGCCAACGTTGACCTTTCGGGTTCTGCTGAAAACCTTGACGTAGATGGATCAAGTGGTGTTAACATCAATGTTGCGGATTTGAAATCGGTCAATTGCAATGCGGGTGCCTCCAGTGGTGCGAACTTGAAAGTTAAAGTTACAGAAAAACTTTCGGCAAAAGCAAGCAGTGGCGGTCAGATTAAGGTTTCAGGAGATCCGAAAGAAAGGGATATTCAGAAATCAAGCGGAGGTGACGTTTCGTTCAGATAGGCAAAAAAAACAGGTTGCCTATGAAAAATCCTTCTATTTCATAGGCAACCTGACATTTCCTTATTTCAATTTATTTCACTTCTCCTATTCCCTTTTCATAATCCCGAAACAGATTATTTTCACAATTGAGTCAACACTCTTTCCAAGGTCTGTTGAACGATAGGGACCTGCTGATAACGGCATTTCGAGTCCCCTTATCGCAGTTGTAATTCCAATCGCTACAAGGGTAAAATCCTTGATGATAAATTTCCGTTGGCGTGCACCTTCCAGCAATATCCGTTTCATCATCCGGATCTCTTCCTGATAATATTGTGATTTGATCTTATCGATAAACTCAACGGCAGCCGTATCGTTTTCAATGGCATTGTAAAAATTAGCCAATTGCCTGTAGGTAGTGATTTTTGTCATCACATAGTCCCTTAGTTTTTCAGCAGGATCAATATTCTTCTGTAAAACTTTCGAAAGCTCTTCACGCAGTGTGTCGGCCTCTTTTTGAATAACTTCCTGAAATAGATCCTCCTTACTGCTAAAATAGTAATAAAGTGAACTTTTCCCTTTTCTTACGGCATTCGCAATATCATCAAGGGTTGTTTTTTTATAACCATATTTACTGAAGATCTCCTGAGCTATTTTTAAGATATTCTCCCTTACAGCATCCCTTTTTATGCTACTATTCTCGATATTCATATGTAAATAATTATTTCACACAATAAAGTTGATAAAACGATGGCGTCAAAATTAACAAATTTAGTCAAATACAAAATAAACCCTTGATTGTAAAGATACCCATTCCAATTGAAACTTTTGAACAAAGGGTATTATATATTGATAACCTTTATCAGGGCAAATTGTTTAACAGAAAGTCATAAAAAAAATGGCAGAACGCTCTGTCCTGCCAAAAATGATTCGATATATATATAATAATGATTAGGGCCTCAATGTTATCAATCCGAAAGTTAAAAGACATTCCTGTCAAAGACCAGTCTGACGGTGCAAAATTGATTAAAAAACGGAAGGGATTAACATGAGATACATCATCTTTTAGCAGTGTTTTGATAACTGCGGCAATTTGGGCAATAACTGCGGCAATTTGGGCAATAACTGCAAAACGAATTTAAAAAGTCTAGCTTGTTTTGATGAAATCCATAAAAGGCTGATATTTCCGATCAGAAATTTTCAATTGTATTTTCTGAGCCGAACCGTGGTTCTTTAATACACAAATCTTTTCATTGTACAATATGTGATCAAAAAAATCGCAATTTATAATATGGGTATTATGGATCCGGAAGAATTTAACAGGAGAAAGGGTTTCTTCTATTTTTTTTAAATGAGTAGGAAGTAGTTTGGGGTTGGAACCATCATCCAGATAAACTTTCGTATATGAACCATGTGCTTCACAATAAATAATTCGTTCATGAGAGATCACTCTAAGTTGATTATCAGCCCGATAAAGAATTCTTCCACCTTTATGATTATCAAGATTATCCTTGTGGAAAACAGACTGATCTTTTTCCAAAATGCGGTCATATACCTTGTTTACGCTGCGTATCAGATCATCAGGAGTTATTGGTTTTTCAAGATAGTCGATAGCGTCCAATTTAAAGGCATTGAATGCAAATTCATTATGAGAAGTGGTAAAAATAATGTGCTGATTGGGTTTGTCCAACTTTTCAAAAAGTTCAAAAGCATTCATGTCACCAAGTCCTATATCGGAGAATATCAGGTCATATTTTAAAAATGGCAACATTTCAAGAGCCATATGACCTGAAACAAGAAGTGCAACCAAATGTATATCAGGACAAAATTCCTGGATCAGCAGTTCAAGGTGCTTCCCAAATGCTGGATCATCTTCAATAATTACTGCGTTGATCATGAGTCTATTTTAATTTTAGTCATCTTTTTCTGCAACTTACCTCCTGCGATGTTCCCTCAATGGTTTTCGTGCCTTTGGCAATTCTTCTCCAACAATCCGGAAATCCAGTTGCTTCTTTTCAAGATTGGCCCTAGCAATTTCAACTTCGATCGCATCCCCCAACTGATATTTCTTATGGGTTCGTTGACCTATAATACAATAGTTCTTTTCGTCAAACTCGTAGAAGTCATCGGTAAGTTCAAACAATGGAACCATACCTTCACATTTGTTTTCATCAAGTTCGACATAAATACCCCAGTCTTTTACCCCAGAAATGACTCCCTTGAATTGCTGACCAATTTTATCTGACATAAACTCAACCTGCTTGTATTTGATTGAAGCACGCTCGGCACTGGCAGCCTTGTTTTCCATATCGCTCGAATGTTTGCACATCTCTTCGTATTGGTCGGCTTGTACTGAGCGCCCATCTTCAAGATACCTGGCAAGCAAACGATGGACCATCATATCGGGATAACGACGTATGGGAGAAGTAAAATGGGTGTAATATTCAAAACCTAAACCGTAGTGGCCAATGTTCCGTGTCGAATATTCGGCCTTTGCCATTGTCCTTATCGCAAGGGTTTCGATTACATTCTGCTCCTTTTTCCCAGCCACATTCTCAATCAATTTATTCATTGATGCACTGACAGTTTGTGGGTTATTGGTCTGGATACCATATCCGAAACGTTTGATAAAATGGTTAAACGTGTCCAATTTTTCAGGATCGGGTTTATCGTGAATCCTGTAAACAAAGGTGCGTTCCCTCTTTTTTGACCCCGGTTTTCCAACAAATTCGGCTACCCGTTTATTGGCCAGCAGCATAAACTCCTCGATTAATTTATTGGAATCTTTCGACTCTTTGAAAAAGACACTGAGCGGTTTGCCGTCTTTGTCTATTTCAAATTTCACTTCCACCCGGTCAAAACCAATGGAACCCGATTTAAAACGAATGTCCCTCAACTGTTTGGCAAGATCATCAAGTTGAAGGATTTCGACCTTTAAATCACCATCGCCCGTTTCGATAACTTGTTGTGCCTCTTCGTACGAAAACCTTCTGGCAGAGTGGATAATCGTCCGTCCAAACCATTCATGATGAACGGTACTTTTGTCATCGAGCTGAAAAACAGCAGAGAAGCAAAGTTTATCCTCGTTTGGCCGCAATGAACAAACCCCATTTGAAAGCTTTTCAGGCAACATTGGCACAACCCTGTCAACAAGATAAACAGAAGTAGCCCTGTTGTATGCCTCATCTTCGAGCAGCGATTCCGGTTTCACATAATAGGTGACATCGGCAATGTGAACACCAACCTCCCATAATCCATTCTCCAGCTTCTGAATGGAAAGAGCATCGTCAAAATCTTTGGCATCTGCCGGGTCAATGGTGAAAGTAGGCACGTCCCTGAAATCGCGCCGGTTCTTTATCTCGTCGGCCGGGATTTGTTCGGGGATTTTATTGGCAGCCTTCTCTACTGCTTCAGGATATTTATAGGGAAGGTCGAATTCTGCAAGTATGGCATGCATTTCAGTATTGTTTTCACCTGCATCCCCAAGAACATCAATAATTTCTGCAAAAGGATTTCTGGCGCGTTCAGGCCAGTCGAGAATACGTGCCACAGCTTTCTGACCATGCTTTGCACCCAAAAGCTTATCCTTTGGAATAAACAAATCGAATGGTGTTTTTTTACTGGGGATTAAAAACGCGCTAAACTGAGAAATCTCCACAGTCCCTACAAATGTAGTTTTTGCCCTTTCAAGGATTTCAATGACCTCGGCTTCCGGATTGCTTCTCTTCCTCCGTGCATACAAACGGACCCTCACCTTATCTCCATCAAGGGCGTGGTTCATGTTGGCAGCTGAGACAAATACCGGTTCATTCAGCTCCTCACTTGTCAACTGACCATATCCCTTGGGATTCAGTTCAATGATCCCAGTGGCAGTCCCCCCCTGTGATTTAAGCTGATATTTCCCACGCTCAGTTTCTACAAGGGTTTCGGCATCGCGCAACTCCTGGAGGGCACCGTTGACCAACTGAAGTTCACTATCCCCCTTTGCCCCGACGGCAGCTCCTATCTGCCTATAATTAAACGCCTTGTTACTTTCTTCGTAATAAACTGAGAGTATTGCTTTTTTCAACCCGGCTTTGTTGAACCGGAGTGCTTTTTTATTCTTTTTTTCTTTCGACATACTGCCTGGAATTTTTACGCAAGGTAAACGATATTTTTGATTGGCAACATGATTTGATGCCACATTTTTACTTTTCAAAAAACTATTTGGTAAATTTGTAAAACATCAGATCCAAATAAAAATTTCGACAAAAATCCTTTACACAATGACATGGTTTGATGACTTTATTTCGTTGTTCTATCCCCGTTTGTGTGCAGGTTGCAGCACCTCGCTGGTCAGGGGAGAAGATGTCTTGTGTTTGAACTGCATGGCAGATCTTCCCCGCACCAATTATCATTACAATCAGGAAAACCCGATTTTTCAAATCTTTATGGGAAGAGCAAATATTACACTTGCCACATCTTTTTGCAGGTTTGACAAGGGAGGCAGGTTGCAGCACATTTTACATGAACTGAAATATAAAGGGAATTGCGAAGCAGGTCATAAAATGGGACTCCTGTTTGGTTACGACCTGATGCAATCTGAATTATTCCGGGATATTGATGCAATTATTCCGGTGCCTTTGCATATACGGAAAGAGAAGAAACGTGGTTATAACCAAAGTACCGAAATTTGCAAAGGTCTTTCCGAATCGATGAACAAACCCTTGATGACCGGAAACCTGATCAGGATAGTGCATACGGCGACACAAACACGTAAAGGACGCTTCGAACGGTGGGAAAACGTAAGTGGCATATTTAAAGTCAGTAAACCAGAACTTTTAGCGGGTAAGCATGTGTTGGTTGTTGACGACGTAATAACAACAGGTGCAACCCTTGAAGCCTGTTGTGAGCCGTTACTGAAAGTGCCTGGAGTAAGGGTAAGTATAGCTACAATTGCCTGCGCGTAGTGGAATGAGGGAGGGACGGGGGAGAGGGAGAGAGGGGCAAGAAGTCCTGAAAATTGGATTTTCTGAAGCTCAATCTAACCTGTCTCCTGCTCTCTCTTTCTCACATTCTCTCTCTCCTATTCTCTCCCTCTCCCATTCTCACCCTCTCCCATTCTCACCCTCCTGCCACCTAAACCCTAAATTCTCAAACCCAGCAAGGTCCAGTACCCGATCTATAACAGTATCTACCAAATCATCAATAGTTTGCGGAAGGCTGTAAAACGATGGGGTTGCTGGGGCAATTATGGCTCCTGCCTCAGTAAGCAGGGTCATGTTCCTGAGATGGATAAGGTTATATGGGTTTTCGCGAACTACCAGAATCAGTTTTTTTCGTTCCTTCAATATTACATCTGCAGCACGGGTAATCAGATCGTCCGAAACACCTGAAGCAATCCTTCCCAATGTTCCCATCGAGCAGGGAATGATGATCATCGTATCATAACCAGCCGAACCAGAGGCAAACGGGGCATAGAAATCACCCTTTTCGTAAACCGTAAAATTTCTGGGAAATTCATCAGGAACACACCCAAGCTCATATTTCCAGATCTCCCGGGCATTGGACGAAAACACGATGCCACACCTATCGATCTGGTCTTGCAGCACCTGAAGTTTTTCGAGCAACTTTTTCGCATAGATTGAACCACTTGCACCGGTTATGGCTATAATGATTTTTTTTTGCATACTATTGAAATAAAGTTGAAATAGAATTGAAATAAGTTGAAACGGGGGATGTAAGTTGAAATGCGTTGATATATAATGAAATATGTTGAAATATCCTATTTGTTTTGAAGTTCGGCGAGTAAACGGGCAAGTTCGGCTACGCCTTCGCCGGCACCTTTAGCAATAACCTTAACGCGTGCCGGCAACCCGACTGGAGGATTCGGATCTATCAGAAAGATCGGGGTTTTATACCGTGCATAATTGATCAATCCTGCTGCAGGATATACATTCATTGATGTGCCGATTACACAAAGGTAATCTGCCGATTCTACAATTGGTACAGCTTCACTGATGGCGGGCACCGCCTCGCCAAACCAGACAATATGGGGTCTCAACTGACTTCCTTTCTCACACATGTCGCCCAATTTCATTTCGGGATTCTCCAAAGTATAGATTAAAGATGGGTCCACAGAACTTCTGGCTTTGGTCAATTCACCATGTAAATGAAGGACATGCTTAGAGCCGGCTCTTTCATGAAGATCATCCACATTTTGGGTAATAATCTGTATATCATATAATTGATGGAGTTCAGCAAGCAGTATATGCCCCTGGTTGGGTTGACTTTCAATCATCTGCTTCCTCCGCTCGTTGTAAAACCGGAGAAGCAACCCGGGATTTTTGTGCCATGCCTGGATACTTGCCACTTCCATCACATCATACTCTTCCCATAACCCGTTGGAGTCCCGGAAGGTGCGTATCCCACTCTCGGCCGACATCCCGGCACCCGATAAAATGACCAATTTTTTCATAATTAATCTTTTTCACAAAGTTATAAAATCCTACAATAAATATTCATGAAAGGCCAATCTTGCAATCTGTCAGATTTCCCAATAAAAAATCCCTATATTTCGTAGGTTATGTATATTTGAGATCAATTTTCCGAAAATACAGGAACTGGTTTCAGTTGATTTACCTAAAATATTAAATATGAATAAGATAGAGTTTATTTTCATGTTTTTATTACTTTGCCTCCAATCGTTCTCACAACAAACTGACGAATACCTTACCTCCCTTTACGACAAACTACACGATTCGCCGATGCAGCAAAAAATAAAACAGATCGCCCCGATGCCGTTTGGTGTGGTTTTTCTCCCCTGGGCCGGATGCACAGAACAGGATATGCGCCACCATTTCAGGATGATGAAGGAATTGGGCTTCACTAACCTTAAACAAACCATGGCAACACCTGAATGGCCGGAGAAAGAGATCTTGAGGATTGCCCTGGAGGAAGGGATTATCCCTTTCTGGTATGGTGAAGGTGGTTGGGAACCTGTTACCAATGAGTTGCTTAAAAAGTTGAACATCCCAACTAACACACCTATGGCGACCATCAGGAAAGATCCCAGGATGCTCGGATACCAGAAGGGTGTTTTTTTCAAACAACTCGAAGTCTGGAAGAAAAGCAAGCCAACCTATAAAGGGAAGAGTTACTTCTCTCAGCCTGACGCCTATTTACGTCAGGACGATGTCCCAAAGTTTAAAGAATGGGTCAAAAGTCAGTATAAATCTATCGATCAATTGATTACAGCATGGAACCAGAATGAAGTCGGAATTGCGGAACATCCGTATCAATCCTGGGCAGATTTTGACAATGACCCGTTGGTTTCCGTTGTACCGGGAACAACTGAAATCATCCCCTCAGGTGGGAGGGAATATGGTCAGGTCCGTGATATTATGCGCTTTAAGGCTGATATGAACCTCGAATACATCAGGCAGACTGTAGTTTCCGATTTCCCTGAACAACCGGTCAGGGCAGGAGGTGAGATGGGGTTATTTCTGCCGTTTGCCTCACGGGGTACCGATATGGAGGGAATTGCCGAAACGATGAAAGACCGTGGCTCATTTTATCCTTCAATTCATTTGGCCTGGCATTTCGAAGAAACCGATTATGAAGTAGCCCGTTGTATCTACATGCAATCCTCTATTGCAACAGATTGGTTCAAGGGAGGTTGGGCCGCAACATGGGAAAGTACAGGGGGTCCGCAGCAGTTTAGTGGTGGAAAAGCCTGGGACCGCAAAGGTGCGGAAGGGACCGCTGGATACACTGTCAACAAAGGGACAATGACCCAGTTGCTCTTATCCTATCTTGCGGGAGGATTTAAGGGAGTCGGGCTCTGGTCGTGGAACTACCGCCGTGCTGGTTGGGAATCGGGGGAATACGCACTGCTCAACCGGCAGAATGAACCGGGTGAACGGGCCATCCTGGCCGGACAAATTGCCAAAGCTGCCGACAAATACAGGGACGAACTTTGGGCAGCACACAAAGAACCTTATGTGGGAGTTTTTGTAAACTGGGACAATGAAGCGATCTGGGCAGCCTGCTCCGGGCCAAACCGTACCCATTTTAAAAACTACCCGGTTCAGGCACGTATCGGGATCAGCCGTGCATTGATCGATAAAAATGTCCCCTGGGAACATGTTACCCCGTCGGATCTAAAAAATGGATTGGGCGCACGTTATAAAGTGATCTATTTACCGGCTCAGGTAGCCATCAATGAGGAGTTGTTCCCCATCTTTGAAGCGTATGTGAGACAGGGAGGTCGTTTGGTTCTCGACGCTCCGGGAGGATGGTGGAACGAACATGGGAAGGTGTTGAATACCGGCAAAGGTTCTGCTTTTGAAAAGATATTCGGGGCATCGATCGCCGATTTCCAGTATTCAAACAATGTGCCCCGAAAAATTCAGGAACATCTACTCAATGGTTTTGTCCTAGAATTGCAACCCAATACTGCACAGGTCATTGAAAAATTTCAAACCGGCGAACCTGCTGTAACCGAAAATAAGTTGGGAAAAGGGACTGCTGTAATTTTAGGTGCCGATGCCTCCTTCTCTATGAAAAATAAGGGAAATGATTTTATGGAGGGTTGGACAATCAGTCATTTGTTGAAAAATCTGACTTTGCCCTATTCGTGTCCCAACGCAATTGTTTACCGGATCGCATCACCAACTGCCGACCACTATTTTTTCATCAATGACGATGAGGCCAAAAAAACTTCACTTAAATTTGCCCATTATCAATACAAAAGCATAGTGGACGCAATGACGGGCGAAATAATTCATCCGGAATCAATCGCTTTGGAGAGCCATAGCGGAAGATGGATCAGATGTGAAAAATAGAAATTTCTCGCAAAGTTCGCCAAGATCGCAAAGGAATTGATAAACTAAACTTTGCGTAACTCTGCGTCCTCCGCGAGACATAAAAGCAAACAAGATTTTCTCGCAAAGTCCGCTAAGATCTCAAAGGATTTGATAAACAAAACTTTGCGTAACTTCGCGTGCTCCGCGAGACATAAAGAAATATCATGAATACAAATCGCAGAACTTTTTGTAAGACAGCTGCAGTTGGCTTAATCGGAGCCACATTGCTAGACCCATTTTCTGGATCGGGATCGTCCCCTAAACTCCCCTTTTATACTTCAGGTGCGAATAATGGATTGATTCCCAATACCTACGATTCAATCAAAAAAATCAGGATGAGGGAAATTGAGATTCAGGTACTTGACCATCTCGGAAATCCTGTGAAAAACCATTCCATTGAAATTGAACTGACCAAACATGCATTTCTGTTTGGCGATTGCAATCCTAAAATGGACAGCTTGTACCGGCAAGGTCCTGCAACTGCCGAGAAACTGGAGGTTTACCGGAAAGTGTTCGCGAGCGTTCTTAATGCAGTCAATTCGACCTGTTACTGGACCGAACGCCCGAGGAACAATATGTCCAAAACGGAGGCTTACCAGGGTGAATACAAACTGGATGGGTTTGCCGATACTGTCGATTGGGGAAATGCCAATAACCTGACTGTTAAGGGACATCCACTTTTCTGGACAGTTCCAAAAGCAATTCCCGACTGGATGTCGAAATACGATTATCCAACCCAGCTTAAATTTCTGGAGGTAAGGCTACGAAGTCTTGTCGGACGTTTCAAAGGCAAAGTGAAACTTTGGGATGCGGTCAACGAGATGTTGTGGGAACCGGCACTAAAGAACCTCGCAGACCGGAACTGGCCACACCTCGAAACGCTGGACAATATGGTCGAGTACATCTCTTTCGTTCTTCGGATTTGCCGCGAAGAGGATCCTGATGCCAAATTTTTGATCAATGATTATGGTTTGGAGAAAACCCATGGTGCCAAAGCTCAATTGGTGGCCAATGATAACGATACTAAGGCAGCTCAGGGATCGGGCGTAAAAGCAAAAGACGGAACTACCGTGACTGCCTGGTTACAAAGGAAGCGGTACCTTGAATTGGTAAAAAGGTTGATGGAAATGGGATTTCCTCCTGCAGCGATTGGTTTACAAGGGCATAGCGGCGCAGTTACAACGGCAGAGCAACTTTCATTTTATGATGAGATGGCACAAGCCAGACTTCCCTTGCACATTACCGAGTTCTGGGCACACCCTGAGGATTTTGGGGCCGATTTCCTGAAAATGGCTGTGAAGGAACAGGATCAGCAGATAGCTGCCTATGTTGGACAATTTATGACAAATGCCTTTGCACACCCTGCCATCGAAAGTTTTTTCTTTTGGGGCTTTATGGATATGGCAACAACCTGGCCCGAAAACAATGCACCTGTCTATGAGGAAAAACCAGTATTTCAGGTTGTTAAAGATCTGATCCATAAAGAGTGGCACACCCATGAAGTTTTAAACACCGACAGCAATGGATTAGTCCGTTTAAGGGGATATTATGGCGACTATTCATTGCGCTACGGACTTCCGGGAAGTGACAAAAAGAATCTGGGTATTCCGTTTAAAGTCGGCAAATACGAGCAGATGCCTTATCGTTTCGAAACATTGATATAATCGCAAAAATATGAATCGCAAAAGATGGTTACTGGTTTTTTGGGGAATGATGATCATGTTCAATATCTTCGCCCTTAACTTATTTGCGGATGGAGTAAAACCGGGAATGATCCCACATTCCAACAGATATAATGTTGAGATCCGGCAGAAGGGTCAGCAGAAGTGGAAAGCGCTATTTGTATATCAGGGGATTAACCCTAATCAAAAAGCTCAGGATGTTTCGTGGGCTTCTTTTGAATTGTCAAACGCAATGGAAGTTAGAATCAACCCATTGAATGTTAAAACTGATTCCATAAAGGTAAGGCCTGGGGCATTTGGCGTAAAGTGTTCAATCATTGACAATTATGCTATATTACAGATTGACAGACCATTACAGATATCAGTAGAAATAAATGGAAATAAAGCGAATCCGCTTTTGTTATTTGCCAATCCATCCGAAGTAAAACCTTTTCCGAAAGAATTTCCCAAAACAGTGTTTTTCAAGCCGGGAATTCATCAGATCGGTGAATGCTACCCTTTGAAGAGCAATACAACCTACTATCTTGAAGAGGGATCTTACCTCAAAGGGTCAATGTATGGCAAAGGTACCGTGGAAAATGTAACAATCAAAGGTCGTGGTATTATCGACTCGGGATATCAGCTATGGCAGCACCCGACAAATGGATTGCTTTCAAATATCATTTTTGAAGATGGGCGAAATATTGATATTGAAGGCATTACATGCATTGGTGCGGGAAATTTTCAATTGAAGATTCAATCCAAAGGTGACTCAACATCTATCAGAATCAACAATGTAAAGCTGATTGGGTGGAACAACAATACCGATGGAATCCATGTATCGGACATGGATTGGAAAGATCATCCTATCGTTGGTAATGCAAAGGGTATAAGTTTGAAAGTGGAGAATTGCTTTATCCGTGCCAACGACGATGCCATTTTGCTGTGCGATGGTGTAGCGCGATCTGAAATGAAAAACTGTGTGATCTGGGATGATGGAGGAGGCGCTTCTTTTTGCTTAAGCTGGGGCGGACATAACAAAGTAGATTCCTGTTTGGTAAGCCATTGTTATGTCATCCATAAGGAAGGTAAAAACCCGGTATTCAGGGCAAACCATGCGGGTGAGGCCGTCCTTCAAAATATCAGGTTTGAAGATATTACTATTGAAGGAGATGCTTATACACTGTTTGGTCTAAGAATCTTCAACCACCGTTATGATCCCGATCCCGGGATGGGCAGTATCAGGAATATAACTTTCAAGAATATTTTTCTTGAAGGGACTACCACCCAAAATTTCATCGAGGGGTTTGATGCGCAACATCAGATAAGCAACATCACCTTCGATAATATTAGAATTAATGGCAGGTTAGTTAGAAATCAAGAAGATATGAACCTGAAAATGAATTCGTTCGTAAAGGATATCCAATTTGGGAAATGATAAGGTTTCAGCAATACAATCACGTTCGGAAATTCCCCTCCCACGGAGGGGTGGCGAAGCCGGGGTGGTCGAGTGGGGAATACCGTTTTTCTTAATTTGGGTGGCGAAGTCGGGGAGGTCAACTGCTGAATGAATTTTTAAACCAATTAGGTAATGCATATCATTATAAACAACTTATCACTAACCCCTTTCCTAAAATGATTGCACCATTAGCTTTAAAGAGTTTTTCA
This sequence comes from Mariniphaga sp., assembly GCA_037128295.1. Classification (GTDB taxonomy): domain Bacteria; phylum Bacteroidota; class Bacteroidia; order Bacteroidales; family Prolixibacteraceae; genus JAAFHB01. The sequence goes on along the minus strand of JBAXWR010000024.1, from coordinate 3,664 downwards.
TCCTCGTCCGAGAGGAGTTTTGTTCTTTTCCTAGACCTTCGATCGCGGACAGTTTAGCTGTTGCTTAGTTTACCCTGGGTGGCGCGGGTCCGAAAGCACTGATAAGCAAAAACCGAAATGTCGGATTTATAAAGTTTATTTTTAGAACGGAATTTATTATTTTTACAAAAAAAAGCCATGGACATTCAGGAGCGCAAAATTCATTTTATTCAGGAATTTCTAAAATACTCAAACGATAATTTACTTACCAGATTTGAAGAGCTTTTACAACAAGAAAGGGAAAAATCGTTGGAAGATGAGCTTAAACCTATGACGCTTAAAGAATACGAAAGTCGGATTGAGCGGGCAGTGGATGATGTAAAGAACAATAAAGTTAAGATTGCCAGGGATTTAAAGAATGAGATAGCAACATGGAAATAGTTGTTATTTGGTCTGGTTCGGCAATCGAAGAATTGAGAAATATTTATGACTATTACTTCTTTAAAGCGAGCAAGAGTGTTGCCAATAAGCTTGTGAATGGAATTGTTGACCAAACCTTATTGTTAGAGCATACCCCACGAATGGGTCAACCCGAAGAAATGCTAACACATTTACAAAAGGAAATTCGATATTTAGTTCATGCAAATTACAAGATAGTGTATTTGATTGAGGAAAACCTCGTCACCGTCGCTACAGTTTTCGATACAAGGCAGAACCCGAGTAAGTTAAAGTGCCGAAAAATATAACTTGAAGATGTTCGAATGGCTAATTTCCAAATTTTATTTTAGCACTGTCAAAGCCCATACAGGTGTTAGTAATTATAGATCTATTGATTAAACAAAACCCCAGCGGCGCAATCAGAAAGTTGTTAAAAGAGTAAATGTTCAATGCGCCGCAAAAGCAAAGGCAAAAGGGAGATAAAAGAATATGATATATAGGAGAAAGGGAGAAAAGGAGAGGGAGAGAAACATCAAAATCATGGATTGCTTTACAAAGTTTAAAAGTTAGGGAAAGATCACAAACAACATCACAGCACTCTCACTCTCAGAACCTGTCATTGCGCGGCGTTCGACAGGGATCAATGTTTTAATAATAGTCTTGTGAACGCCAAAGCAATCCCATCCTAAGAAGCACCATACAAAAGCAATGTTCCGGACCGTGCTTCAATCATGGGATTGCTTCATTAAGCATTTTGAAACTGCTAATCAATTATTACAGAGTCGCTTAGTTCGCAATGACAATTCCGGGAGGAAAATCGTCCTAATAAAAATAGTGCAAACCATTCTATTTTTCTTCCCAGGGCGGTGCCGTTGGGCCAGGGTATGCTGCCACTGCGTGGCGTTGACCCTTCACGGATTGTGACCCACATCACTTATCATGACCGATTTTTCAAGCTCAATGCACTTTCCCAATTTTGGAGCACTGTCAACATCCCGGCACAATCAACAGGCTGAAGGCCTACCATAATCTAGCCCAATGGCATCGCCTTGGGAAAATTGATAAGAAATGGCAACGCCTTGGGAAACGACATCAAAAAACAATCAAAATGGCGGATTGCGCCACAAAATTCCAAAAGTTACCCGAAGGTTCGCAGAAAACAGACCTCAATTTCCCAAAAAAAATCGACCCGCCAGCGGGTATTTATTTATCTCGTTTACCCTGTTCCACTCGCACGCGCTCCGTTCCACTTCGCTTGTTGCTCGTTCCACGTGTAAACTCGTTTTGCCCGAAAGTGTGGCCCAAATAAATTGCCATGAACTAAGGGACTAAAACGGGGCGGAAGCCAAGGTGGAGGTAGCAGTAGCCTGGAGTGTCGCCGGAACGGAAAGCAACACGGCAGTACTGCGCATCGCCGCGCCAACCGCCACCGCGGTACACCCGGTTCGACCCCGTAGAAGAACCTTTAGGATTGTTTTGTGGCGAATTGGCATAATAATCGGCACCGTAACAATCGCTGCACCACTCCCAAACATTGCCGCTCATATCGTAAAGACCCAATTCGTTAGGTTTACGGCCTGCAACTGGCTTTGTGCTTTTATTGTTGTTCCCTCCATATTCTGCAACATCGTCAATTGTATTGCTGCCCGAATAGGTAAAACCCCGTGAATAATTGCCCCCACGTGCCGCAAACTCCCATTCGGCTTCGGTTGGCAAACGGTAGGTTTTACCGGTTTTCTGTTTCAACCATTCACAAAATGCTACCGCATCGTTCCAACTCACATGGATTACTGGATGGTCATATTCGCTGCTATTCCGAATTTTACCCGAAGCATCGCACTGCCAGTTTACCCCTACGGTGAATTTAAATTCCTTTCCTGTCCAAATATCGCTTCCTCCACTTTTATCAGCATCAGTCCGATAAGAAGTTACATCAACGAAAGCTTTAAATTGGGCCACCGTTACTTCAGTTTTGCCAATGCTGAAATCGCTTACCGTTACTGTGTGGATTGGTTTTTCACCATCTTCGTTACTGCCCATCTGGAAAGTACCTCCTTTTATGGCCACCATTTCAATCTCAACACCATTGATGGTTTCGGTAAAAGACTGGACATTAAAGCTTGCTTTTCCAGTTGTTTCCTCATTCGCAATGTTCGTTTTAGCAAGTGCCGAAGATGCAGGATTGCTCATATCTACAAGTGTCTCTGTAACCTGTGCCGTTTCGCCTTCTACAATTGTAACAGTTTTGGAGATTGTGGCATAACCCGGCAAACTTAGCACAAGGGTGTAGTCGCCTACCAACAGGTTGCGGAGGGTGGCAGGGGCAGTCCCTTTGTTTTCGCCCGCCAAGGTAATTATGGCATCGGTGGGGGTTGTCATCACCTTTAAGGTCCCCGTTTTGGCAATTGGCTGCAAGGTAACGGTGAGGGGCTGGCCGGAAACCACTTCGCGTTTCTCTGAGGCAGATGTATATTTTTCCTTTTTGGCCTCGAAGTTATAGACACCGGGCAACAACCGCCCTTCCCAGGTGCCGTTCCCTTTGCGCTCGCCGGCAATGTAAATGTCGGAAGCAGGATTGGTGGTTACCGTCACGCCTGCAAAGGTAGGTGCAAGCACAACTGGCAAATTGAGGTTCCCACCGGCCTGCATCGTCACTTTTTGGGTAGTAGTCTGGTACATGTTCAGGCGGAAGGTCAACGTATGTTCGCCCGATTTGACCTGTTCGAGGGTACAGGGCGTTACCTTTCCGGTAGGCTGTCCGTCGATGCTTACCGCTGCACCCTGTTCGGGGGAGGTTGTGATTTTCAAGGTACCAAAGTCGGGTTTCATCGTGATGTTTAGGGTCTCCTTTTTGTCGGCAGTGAGATTTACCACACCCGCCATTGGCAAATAGAGATCGCGGCTGAGGCTATAGGTGTGCTTGCCGATTGGCAGCTCGTTCTGGTAAGGGGTCTGGTTGGCGGGTTTGTCGTCGATATAAATATCGGTACCCGAAGGAACCGAGTTGATGACCAGCCATTGCGAGACAATTTGCTCCGGTTCAACGGTTGTCGTCACCTTGCCAGTGGTCAATTCCATGATATAGACACCTGCCTTTTCGATGGGTATCGGGTACATATAGTCGCGCAGGATTCCCAACTTTTCGTGCTTGATCGTGAGCCGCCTGGCACCAAACGGGACGTAAAGCCAGTATTCGCCTGTCTTGTAATCGGCAGATATGATCCCCAGGGCATCGGGTTCCCAAATA
>JBAXWR010000239.1:0-11415 GCA_037128295.1 Mariniphaga sp. | reverse complement strand
ATACCCGCCGCGACAATGGGAAAGAGGCCAACGACTGGGACGAATGTATCCGTATTGGCAACTTGTTGGCTGACGAAGCTTTAAGAATTTTAGGTGCTGCTCCTGTTCAGGAAAACCCGGAATTATATTGTACTTCAAAAATGATCAGGTTCCCAATCGATTCGGAGGTTATGCGATATGTTTTTCAGCACTCACCATTGGTGGATAAGGCAACAAACAATGGTGATTTTTCGTCAATCACAACGCGTATAAACCTTTTGAATATTGGGAAAGCCCAGGTTTTGACAATTCCCGGTGAGGCACTTCCCAATATTGGGTTTTATGTCAAACGGAAAATGAAAACGGGGCAACCGTTTCTATTCGGCCTCACCAACGATGCTTTCGGGTATATGCTCTCTAAAGAAGATTTTAACGGATTTGAACGTTACAACTATATCAGCCGTACCTCTTTGGGCGAAATGACCGGTGAAATCTACGAAACTGAAGCTTTAAAAATGATCAATGAAAACCCGAGCCCTGTAAAATAAGGCAAATATGGTTTTGGTTTTTTTATGGTATTTGCTTTTATGAATAGCCCCATGCTTCAGGGTCTGGGGGAAATGCAGTAGTTCAATAGGCTTTAGCCGAAATTTTGCAATATTTTGATATTGAATTATTTAATAACATTTTGGCTAAAGCCATTTCAAATTTGCATCTATGTTCTCCAGCTAAAGCTGGAGGCTATTCATTAGTTCAATCAATCTTCTTCAACAAATAATTCAACGCATCACCCTCATTCACAACTATATCTGGTTCTTGCTTAACATCCATATAACCTTTTCCTTCACGATCAAGAAACTGCGCGACCTGAATTGTGATTTGGTACTGCTTATCAAGATCGATAGTCTGCGTCAACATGGAAGAACCAGCACTCTGTTCACCAACAAGGGTGGCCATTTTCTCCTTCTTCAACCAGATCGCGAAAGCTTCTGCGACCTTTGAAGTCCGGTGATCGATTAAAAGATATATTTTGCCTTTAAATCCGGGCACAGCAGGTTCAGTCTTTAAATAAACTCCATTTCCATTCAAGATATCATTGTTATCGGAAAGCGACCTAAAGTTTTTCAACGATTTTTCCAATTCAGAATAGACAGACATTTTACCATTGGCATCAGTTGCCAATTTTGTGATATAGCTTCCCCACAAAGTGCGCTGGTTGGTCAGGTGATCACACAATATCAAAGCTGAATGAAGTGGAATATTTCGTCTTCCCCTTGCATCAATAATCATGTTAGAATAATTCCCCTTTTGGATGTGCGTAAACAGTTCCGCCATGCCTTTGGCATCCTCCGCAAGGTTACCCAAATCGAGCAATATGGTTTTGGAATTCAATTCTCTGATAGCAGCGTTTTTCATACGGTTTGGGTTGCCTTCCCGAATGAAATTCTTTCTGATTTCGTAGGACCCCATCGGCAACTTTTTCCCGTACCAGTAAAACGTCGCAACGAGTTCATAGTCATCGGCGATATTCGCTTTAACTTTATTGACATCATTTTTAAAGGTTTTCCATTCGGAGGATGACTGAAGTTTTCTGTCGAAGTAATATTTTTCAGTTAGGCTGAAGGCTTGATCAATGATTGCACCATAATCTTTTAAAGGCTTGTTGGATAAAACTTTATCCCCAAATAGCGGATGTTGCCTGTTCCGGTTATCGACAATTGTACCGACAAAACTGGTTTGCCACGTTTTGGCTGTAAAGGTGTAGGTTTTATCAAGGTAGTAAAAAGTGCCTGAATAAAAAGTGGTATCTTTTATAATCGAAATTTTTCCGTTGCTATGGACAATCTCGGGATATTTGAGTTTTCCGGCTGTTTTAGCGAGCATATAGGTAAAAGTTCCCGCCAATTCTTTCAAAGCATCTTCACGGGTAAAGGCTTCAAAGGTCATATTTTTAACATCCACCTTCATTGTCAGAAGGATCTCTTCCTTGTTTTCATTTTCCAGACGCCAATAGGTTTGCGACAAACAATTGAATGAAAGCGATATATAAAATATTGACCAATAAAGTTTATGCATAAACAATTTCCTGAACCCTGTTAAAGAAACAAAAATGCATAAATATATTGAATTATGGTTTCGGTTATTAGTTTTATATTTGAAGCAAATAACAATCAATCAAACAATGACGTTAAAAGAGGCAGTATTAAAAACTTTGGGCGAATTGGACAAACCAACCATCTTCAATGATTTGTACAAGGTAATTGTTGCAAAAAATTATTACGATTTCGGAACCTCAAAAACACCCGCTTTATCGGTGTCTGGTGTATTAACTGGTTTTATTCAGAAAGGCGATACCAGAGTTAAACGAATGAAGCAGGAAAATGGGACCTATGCTTACTATCTAACTAAAAATGAGCAAAATATAGGAATCGAAGTATTAACAGGAATATCAGAAACTAAATCTGCAAAAGTTACTAAGGCTGACAAAATTAAAACGTATGAAGAAAGGGATCTCCATAAACTTTTGAGCAGCTACTTAAAAAATACCGGTATTTACTCTAAAACGATTTTTCATGAGCAATCAAACGGTAAAGACAATAACCAAATCTGGACACACCCCGATATGGTTGGCATTAAATTTTTAAACTTGCAAACTAAGGTCAGTCAAAACTTTTTAAAATCAATAAATCGGTCGGATACTTTCAAATTGAATTCTTTCGAACTAAAGAAGGAAATCAATACGGACAGCGAACTTAAAAAAGCATTTTTTCAGGCAGTTTCAAATTCAAGTTGGGCAAATTATGGATATTTGGTGGCTTTTGAATTTAGTGACAGCTTGACCGAGGAAATGGAACGGTTGAACCAATCGTTTGGTATTGGGATAATTGAACTAAACGCAAACCCATACCAAAGTAAAATTCTATTTCCAGCAAAGTACCATGACCTGGATTTTAAGACCATAGACAAGCTCTGCAAAATCAATAAGGAATTTGAGAAGTTCATCGAACAGACTGAAAAACTTATGACTGCAGAAGAACGGTATTACAAATCAACCGAAAAGGAACTTGACGAGTTTTGTGATGATTACTTTGTAAACGACACTGAAATAGAAGATTACTGCAAAGAGAAAAATATACCGTTGGAACAAGAATGAATATAAAAGCTTAAAGATTTGCTTGCTCAGTTTTATGCCAGAAAATCAATCGAATTTGCCAACAAGGCATGGGAGGATAAAAAACTCACCAATGACCTAATGGATAAATGGTTAGATGAAGCATAAAAAAATCTAAATATTGTATTAGATAATGTTCATCCAACAATTGTTTACTTCAAATTCAATTTAATTGTACAAGATCCAGATGACAATAAGTTTGTAGATTGTGCCTTTTCAAGTAATTGTGATTATTTGGTGACAAATGATAAACATTTCGATTTCCTCAAAACCTTAGACTTTCCACAATTAAATATCATCAATTTGGAAAAATTCAAGGAAATTATGATGGATGATATTGAATAAAATAAATATATAAGATTGATTAACTGTTCTTTAACACTTTTCCACGCCAGAATGCCAAACGATTCTTTTTTAGTGCTTACTCATTGACAGGCTCAACTATCACATCATCGACAAGAAAAAGATCCGGTTTTTCCAATTTCCGATCAGTTCCAGGAGCTAAAACAACTGTTGCACCCACCTCAAACCTTTTACCGGTTCTGAAGATCAAACGCTGAAAAGGTTGATAACCATTCGGTTTCATCAGGTATGATTTGACCATTGTCCCATTTAAGGAGATTGTGCAAAACCCTGTCCGGCTATCAGCCTTGATCACAATATCAACCCATTTACCGGATTGATAAAAATCCAGATGATGCGAGTTTCCCCTACCTGAAAACATGATTTCATTCTCGTCGTTAAAATTTACCTGAAACAATGCGTTGCCATTCTCATCAGCCATTTCTGCTTCAAAATAGGCCTCTGACTGCATTGGACGGATCCGAAATTTAGCTTCAATGACAGGGGTTGCCGGGAAAAGCCGCATGGCCTGAGCATGTTCTACAGGATCGCCATCTTCGAGGGAAAGGCATTTGTTCTTTGGATTACCGGTTTCTGTAATCATTGAGACCGGAGCCCATTTGGGGGAGTAAAGATTCCACCCTTCCGCGATTTTACCTAAGGAAGTCGATTGAAAATCGTCATTCGGATATCCGGGAAGGGATGATCCGACCGGTAACGGAATCCGTGAAAGCCAGATATCCTCCTTGTTTACACTATAAATCAGCCATAAAGCGTTATCTTTCAAACTGTGATCGGTTGACCACTCCGGAATTCCACGAACATACTGGTAACCGGGATCTTTGTACAAACCGGGATACCTAAGCGGGGAAAACTCGCCATGAACTACACGCATATCCCTAAAATGGGAACCGTCATCGCCCTGAACGACAACGAGCGGATACCGTTTTGAGCGGTTGGGGTCAGGATTGTATGCCAAAACATACCGACCATCATTTGCCTTCTGACCCCATACTTTGGCAGAACCCGCAGTTAAAGAAGTTGGGAGCAATGGTTCGGACCAATTTTTCCCATTGTCGTCGGAAGTGGTGGCAAATCCCATTTTGGTCAGTCCAACTATTTTTCCATCTTCCCTGTGATAAAAACAGAAAGCTTTCCCAAACTTGTAAAAACCTTTGTAAGGCGGAGTTTTATCGTGCCAGGCCATCTTGCGGTCACCAAGGAAAACACCGTAGTCCTGTTGTTCAAGCAGCATATTATTGGAAACAGCTTCACGACAGGCAGTTAAAAAACCCTTGTCTTTGGATGTTTCAAACGATGGTGCCGTTCCTTTTGATGGATTCACAAGTATATAAACCGGCCCCAGTTGATGATTTGATCTGATTTCGCGGACTTGCAAAATTGACTTCTTGTCTTCGCTGATCTCACCAGCATTGTTTTTGGCCACACAAAAAGTGAGCATTCTGTCGTTTGAAGCCCTGAAGAAGTAAAACCTGCAAGCCCAGGCCGATTCGCGTGGAAAAAGATCAACCGGATTTGTCCAGGTAATCCCATCGGGCGAAGTTGCATAAACCACCTTTGACGGTAAACGGTCCTCATCTTTCAATGTCATGTTCCAGGCGGCATAATACTTCCCTTTCCAGATGGCGAGGTCCATATGATGGGCATAGGTCCAGCCATCACCATCGGCAATCTCCGCGTTATCACGGGTAGAACGGAACAATTGGAGGTTTAGTACACCGGGTTGGGGCTGAAGACCTCCATCGGGCAAATTTAGGTTTAACCTGATAAGTTCCTTATGGTCAACAAAAATCACAGAATCTTTCTTGCCGGGACTGAATGGAATTGAAGGATTGCCACCCGTCGAACTAAATTGATTAAACACTATGGATAAACCTATAAAGCTAAATATCAATAATATATTATTCTGTCTCATCTGAAGTAGGATTTAATGTATTCAAAAATAACAATTAAAAGCAGAATTGTATTTAAAAAGTTTTATCGCTAAGTGGAAAACCTTTCTACTTTAACTTAGTGTCCGGATGACCGGAAAACAGTACCGCAACATTCTAGTCTCAGCTTAGAGTCACCGGAACACCACATCCTAAGGGAGTTTTGGTTTCAAAGGTTAGCAGCTGACCTATCTACATGTATATTAACTATTTAATAAAGAGATTGTCAACCAGACAGGCAATTCAAACTTAGTAAACGGTGTCCCGTTGACTTGTAGCAATAGTCCGTAAAAAGATTGACCGCTTTCAAGTCACCAGGACACTATAACCCCGAGAATGACTCTAATTTAAATGCTGAAAATTTTGAAATAGGGTTCGTCCGTTAAACCAGTATTTTGAATACTAAATAAAAAAAATCCAAAACACAATTTTGATTTTGTGGAAATATGTCCTATATTTACAGACAAATGTCAATATTGGAATTATGGAGACTACAGAATTAAATATCGGGCAAAAATTGGACAAGGAAATTTCGGCCCTTTTCAAACGCACATTGAGAGGCAACAAATTTCTTCCAATCAAAGAAGACCTGACATATTCAGATTTTCTTTCAAACAAAATGTTGATCATTGCTGCTATAAGGGAAGGGATACCCTATTCGTTATTTTCTCTAATTCAAGATAATACACCGTTCAGTGAACCCGATTGGGCCATGTTTTTGGGCATATCGACAAAATCGTTGCACCGTTACAAGCTCACGGGCAAGCAATTTAAACCTCTCCAATCAGAAAAAATCATTGAAATGGCAGAGGTTACCAACATTGGATTGGACGTTTTTGGAGACATCGGGAAATTCAAGTTGTGGTTGTTTACACCCAATTTCGCATTGGGTAACCTTAAACCGTTTGAACTTCTTGCTGATTCCTATGGAAAAGAATTAGTGATCAACGAATTGACTAGGATAAACTATGGGATTTTGGTTTAGGTATGGAAGTCTTCAGATTATCGCGTGAGAAATTTGCAAAGGATCTTTCGGGGAAAGGTGCTGCACTCAAAGGGGCAAGATGGAATTCACCAGGTGTGGAACTAATTTATACCGCTTCGAATCGTTCCCTTGCAATGGCTGAGGTAGCTGTTCACTTTACCTACGCTACCATGCCAGACGATTATATGATGACAACGATATTTATTCCCGATAATATTTCCATCTCGAAACTTAGTCCTAATGATTTACCACCTGACTGGAACGCATTTCCACATCCCTTATCTACGCAGACAATTGGAGATCAATTTATTTCCGAACACAAATATTGTCTTTTGCAAATTCCGTCAGTTGTAACACAGGGAGATTACAACATCCTTATCAATCCCTATCACTCTGAGTTTTTAAAAATCAAGATCATCTCAGCAGAAAAATTCCCTTTTGATAGAAGGATATTCAAGTGATTATAAATCAATCTAAAAGAGATAAAATACATTTCTATTTTATAACCTTGTTCACAGCAACCCTGACTTCCTCCGCATTCTTTTGCCGGTCTTTGAAGTGGATGTTCTTTACAAAAATGATCGCAGCATAGTTTCGTTGGGTATCGATCCATGGGAAGGTCCCAAACAAACCGGGACTGCTTAAAACGGTACCTTCTCCGGCATTATTTTTTTCAAGTATCCATTCGCCCCATCCGTAATCGAGGTATCTGGCTTCGGCAGGACGATAAAGCACCTTTACATTGTCGGTTCGGCTGCGTTGCATCTGAGAAATTACTTCGGCACTGAGGATCCGTTTTCCATTGAATTCACCCTTGTTCAGCAACATGTTCATAAAATTCATGTAATCCATTGGTGTCGAAACTGCTCCACCGGAAGGATTAACAACCTTATCCTCTGCAAATGAAGTGTGCTTCATTCCCAAAGGTTTGGCGATCCGTTCCTGGAAAAGAGTTTCAAAATCCTTATTGGTAATCATCTCCAGGATACGTCCCACAATATTAAGACCTATATTACCGTAGGCAAATACTTTACCTGGTTGACCAGCAATCGGTTTATTAACAAAACAGTTCAATTCCTCGTCGAGCGATTTGAATTTCCGTCTTTCGAGAAGAGATCGGAGTGTGATTTCGTTACTTTCGATTCCCGTGGTATGGCTCATGCATTGTCCGATTGTAATGCTTCCTTTGCCGTAACTGGAGAAAACCGGGAGGAATTTACCCAAAGAATCGTCTGGTGAAATACGACCTTCGTCAATAAAGGTAGCAATAAGCGCAGCAGTCAGCCATTTGCTGCAACTGGCAATTCTGGCAAGTGAGTTCTTGTTGTAATCACCCAGATTTTGCTCAAACACGATTTCATTGTTTTGGGAAACAAGCATACAAACATTTCCACCCAATGCCGAACGTTTAGATTTAAGCAATTTTGACACTTCATCGAATCTTCCTTGACCTTTTGCGTTGGAGAATAATATGAAAAAGATGAACAAGAATAAGGTGGCGAATTTGATGGGTTTGTAATTCATGGCATTGGTTATTAAATATTTATAATGAGTTTTGTATAATGATACAAATTATTAACCTTTCGATATTGTGGCGCAGATTACATTTGATCTTTTAACCAAATCGTGATTGCGCCGCTATGCTTCTTATGTTCCTTTTCTACAATACTGTAACACCTACTGTGTATTGATTGTGCCGGGAGTTTTTTTAATCTTCGGAAGTCAATACTTTTCAGAACTTTACTAATATTTAACCATTTCCATTATTCCGCTAACCCCTTATTTCAATTTTATTTCCACTGTATTTCTATTTATTTCCATATTTCCAATTTCCATTCATTTCTAAATTTCCCTACTTCATCATATTCACCACAAACGGCTTCAACCCTGCAAAGAAAAATTCAACAGCGATGACCATCATGATCAATCCCATTAGGCGGAGCATAATCTTGTTGCCGGTATCACCCAGGACTTTCATAATCGGTGACGCGGTCAGCAAAACAAGGTAAGTGATCAGGCAAATCACAAAAACAGAACCGAATAGGATTGCCTTCATTTCCAATGTATTGGCATCCTGCATTAAAACGATGGCGTTGGTAATAGCACCGGGTCCACAAATCATTGGTATGGCCAGTGGGGTAATTGAAATGTCTGTGACGTGTTCCTCCATTTCGGCAACCGTGATTTTTGTATTTCCCAATCTTGCCTGTAACATATCCTGACCCATGATAAAAAAGATTACGCCACCAACTATCCTAAGGCTATCGACAGAGATTCCAAAAAAACGGAACAAAAGCTGTCCTGAAAGGGCAAATCCGATAATCGTAAAGAAAGCAACAACGATTGCTTTTAAAGCGGTTTTACGTCTGTAAACAATTTCGAGGTCTTTGGTCATCGTCATAAACAACGGCATCACCCCAAGTGGATTAAGAAGCGTGAAGAATGAAGTAAAACAGAGCAAGGCAAATGAGAAAAGATTGTCGTTCATTGCAGGCAGTATTAATGATGGTGCAAAAGTATGATTTTTGGCGGTTTATCGCATTTGTGGAAATATGCTGCTGGCAACTGGCGGCTGGCGACTAGCGCTCTTTCAAAGTTTGATCCTGCATTCATAATGTTGATCCAAAATCTACTATATTAAAATATATCAATTTATATAGGATAATTCTAAAGACAAAATAAAGGAAAACAATTAAACTTTGTAGTCGCCAGTAGCCAGTAGCTAGTAGCCAGCCGCTAGTTGCAAGCCGCTAGTTGCCAGTCGCCAGCCGCCAGATGCCAGCCGCCAGTTGCCAGTTGCCAGTTGCCAGTTGCCAGTCGCCAGAGGGAGTCACTCTTCCTTCTTCTTGTTCAGCCAATCCCCGGACTTCAACATTGTCATGAACTTATTGTAAACTTCCTTACCAATCAAGATTGTTCCGCCCCAGAACAAAACCTCTGCTGCGACAATTAATATCGTACCCAGTGTAATTTTGAGTTTTGCATCCATTGAAATAAAAGGGACAGCAAACAAGGCAAGAAAAATAACTATGGAAATTGAGATCATCACGATCCCAGTCCTAAACCTAAGCTTTTTATAATTCATTTTCTTTCAGTACATAATTACCAATTAACTGCAAATCAAAAAGTTGTTCATATAAAGTGATGCCATCCCTAATATGGATGGTAGGGAAACCCATTTCCTTTGCAGCAATGATGTTAGCAAGACTATCATCAATAAGCAATGATTCCTCAGCTTTCAGGTTGTATCGATTGAGAAGTAATGTAAATAATGCAGGATCGGGCTTTATCATTTTTTCGGCTCCAGACACAACGATCCCTTCAAAATTCTTGAAAAATCGGAACTTCTCAAATGCAATTGGAAACGTTTCTGCCGACCAATTTGTTAGTCCAAACAGACGATACTTCTCCTTTAATGGTATTAAAAGACGGGTATTTTCAACAATCTCACCACTGATCATTTGAATCCAGTTATCGTAAAATTTTGCGATTTCGTTGGCATATTCCGGATGTTGGATTTGAAGTTCCTTAGTTGCATCTGCAATCGGATATCCGGCATCTTGATTTACGTTCCAAGCGGGAGTACAAATATTTGCGAGAAAAAACTCCATTTCGGATGGATCCGAAAAAACGCTTCTGTATAAATATCTAGGATTCCAGTCGATTACAACACCACCAAAGTCGAAAATAATATTTTTTATTCCCATCTTATTCATGTAATTTACATAAAAGTGATTAAAGACTTAGCGTTAAACTGCGTCAGGCAACTAATACATAAAAACCAAAAGTACGGAAAAAAATGGATAATAAGAATTATTAAAAATATCCAGATTATATCGTTACAAACGATCAACCATTAACCCCTCGTTGTAAACGAGGGGGAGTCGTTTAGTATGGTTAGCAGACTTTATCGTTGCAAACGATTAACCATTACCCCCTCCTCGAAAACGGGGCTGGCTGTTACAAACGAGGGAGATCGAGGATTTTGTGTCAATATCGTTGCAAACGACAAACCATTACCCCCTCGTTGCAAACGAGGGGGATCGTGTATTGGGTTGGCTGTTGCGAGTCGCCAGAAGCCAGTTGCCAGCAGCTAGTCGCTTAATTTTTGGCCGGTTCCCCGATCACTTTCAGGTAGCGTCCAATCCAGTAAGGAAGGAGCCAGATATCACCGGCACTGTTTTCTGATCTTCCGGCACCCTGTTCGTCAAGGTCGAACCTATTGGCATTGTGGCGCGATATTGGCAATTCAGCAGGAGAGAGTACCTCTTTAATGGTCTGCCTCCTGAAATTAGGGGCAATTTTCTCAATGTCATTTCGTTTACTATTGATAATTGTCCAGTTGATCAGATCGAGCGGGTATTTCTGTAGATACCAGACAGCTTCGTTCAGGTCGATATTTTTTGTGTCGGCAATGGCTGTCATGATGTTCCAAAGACCCTCCTTTTCAGGACGTTCTATTTCAAAATGGTCAATAATGGCCACTTTATATTTGGCTTTCAAAGTATCGTTAAACGCATATCGGTATAAACCCCAATAACCACAATAGTACATCTCATCATCGGAATGGTTCCAACCATCGGATAACTCCTTGCTCAACTCGTCGGCATCTGCCGGAGCCATTCCAATTCCTTTCATTGGGCGCATAAGGTTGTCAAAATAGTCGTGCTTTTTCATCAGGTAAAAAGCAGCATCCTTGAATTTCTCCTTTTTTGTAAAGCGGTAAGCCGTTTGAAACATGGCAACGATATTCGATGAGTTGATCTTCCGATCGCCAACATTAATGGGTCGTGCATTGACATATTCAGGGTTCCACCTTCCCCATCGGGTTGGCTTACCATCCCAATCGATCATGTAATAATTGTTATTGATCACATGCGACATTAATGTATCAATCAGCGTGATCGCCTGTTTTTGCAACTCAGGCACAGGTACCAGTTCGGCAATTGCCCCAAAAGCAAAGATATGGCCGATTGCCTCATCGC
>JBAXWR010000238.1:0-11415 GCA_037128295.1 Mariniphaga sp. | reverse complement strand
CTCACAAAGAAATTGGGTGCCGGTAACTTGAATATCATTGGCCTCCCCAACCTTAGAAGCGGTCTATATTTGCTGAACATCGTGAACAATGGCACGCCACAAACAATTAAGGTGATGGTAAGGAAGTAATTAAAGAATTAAAAATTAAAGAATAAGAATTGCCGTAGGGGCGGACCTGTGTGTCCGCCCTTTTACATATTTGTCCGCCCTTTGCCATATATCCGCACATTGCAATCTCCCTAACTATAAAAGCTTCGTGGCGCAATCCAAAATTGTTAGCACTGAATTCATTAGGACTATCTCCCTTTATGAACTGTCATTGCGAATTAAGCGACTCTATATTAAATTATTAGCGGTTTCAAAATGCTTAATGTGGCAATCCCATAATTTGAAAATGTATCTAAAAATAGCTATGTTCCTTTGTGAAAACCTATGTACCAATGTGTTATATCTTTAAACACATTAGGTACATAGGAAATAATAGGCACATAGAAATTCAAAATCTTAATTTCAGATCCCTAAATCAATCAATTTTACCGAACCCTCAAGGTTGGCATAAGCTTGAGGGTTTGTTGGGTTAAAATTGAAAATAAATAAAAGGCTGAATTTCAGATGATTTAAACTGAACGACTACAAAGATGACAATTAAAAGCAATGCGACTTTACCCAGCAACGGCAATGATGTAACCATATTTTGAGTTTTAAGCTCGATCGATTTGGGGATAAAATGGAGAAAATATCCAAATAACATCATCAAAATCACGTTTTTGTATCCTGATATAAACTCAAAGAAAATCTGAGGATTGAAATGGAGCAAGATTTGCTTGATCATCTGCCCTGCGACCTCCATATTGGAAGCCCTGAAAAAAATCCAGCAGAAACAGACAAAATGAAAAGTCACAAAAATGGCAAGACTTTTTTTAATTTGTTGTCTGGTAATACTTTCAGGTACCTTAGCGATAGGGACTAGCCCAAGGTATAATTTATGAAACGCAAGTGCCATTCCATGCATTGCGCCCCAAAGGACAAAGCGGAACCCGGCACCATGCCATAGGCCTCCCAATAACATCGTGATAAACAGATTGATATAAGTCCTGATCTTTCCTTTTCTGTTTCCGCCCAACGAGATATAGAGGTAATCCTTCAGCCATGTGGAGAGCGAAATATGCCATCTTCGCCAGAATTCAGTGATATTGGCCGATTGATATGGGGAATCGAAATTGATGTTGAAGTGAAACCCCATCAGTAAGGCAATGCCAATGGCCATATCGGAATAACCCGAAAAATCGCAATAGATCTGGAGAGCATAACCGTAAATACCTGCAAGATTTTCCAACCCGGTGTAAAGGGTGGGCTGATCAAAAATCCGGTCAACAAAATTTGCACTGATGAAATCGGCAATCACCGTTTTTTTGATCAAACCACTGGCAATTAAAAAAACACCGCGCCCTATCATTTCATCGGTTACTTTCAATGGCTTGAAAATCTGTGGAATGAAATCAACTGCCCTGACAATGGGTCCCGCCACCAACTGTGGAAAAAAAGTTACAAAAAAAGCATAATCAAGGATGCTTTTTACAGGTTTTAATGTACCCCGATAAATATCAATGGTATAGCTTAATGACTGGAAAGTAAAGAAGGAGACGCCTACCGGCAAAAAAATCTTTAAAGGCAGAAATTCCTGACCAGAAAGGTCACAAATCATGGAATAAAAAAAATTGGTATATTTAAAATAGGCCAGCAAACCAAGGTTTAGCACCAGGCTAAGTGTAAGGATTGCACCTTTCTTTTGTTTGGTGTCAGCCTTGAAAATCATATTGGCCAATAAATAATCGACAACCGTCGAAAGGATCAACAACAGAAAATAAATACCACTCGACTTATAATAAAAATAGAGTGAGAACAGGGTAACAAATGTTGTTTTAGCCCGGTGGTTCTTGTAAACAAGAAAATAGATCAGCATAAACCCGGTAAACAGGAATACGAAAATCCCGGAACTGAAAAGTAGTGGTTCTTTGGGATGGTAAACAAGCTGATACCAGATTTTATTGAGGTCGATTGGCGGCATAGGCGTTGAATGAGTTAAAAAATGCCTGGCAAAAAAGCGTTCCCTGAAGCTCGTAGGCTACCTTGCTGTAATGTACGCCATCGGGACGAAGTAAACGGTTTTTTTTCCAGTTCACAGCAGAGTTATCTCCTCCTGTAACTCCTTGTAAATCCCAATATGATAGGTTATTATCATTAGCAAACTGAATAATCGTTTTTGCTGCCAATGGTAACCTCGGATTTGGTTTCTTCCTTCGGTACGAACAGGCTGGGGTTGTAAACAAGAAAGGAACATTTGGATTTTCCTGTTTTAATTTGCAATACAACAACTGAATATCAGCATAAAACTGTTCCTGCTTGAAATTCAGGGCATAAGCCTCGTTTGTCCCCAATGAGACAGTAATCAGGTCGGGCTTAAGAGCCTTGGTTTGTTCTGCAAAATACCTTGCTTCCGAATAGTGGAGATATTGAGCACCATTCACACCGATGGTATGGTAGCTGATACCCGGATTTCCGTTTTCGAGCAGTACCCCATAAATTGTTGCCTGTTTGTTCTGCTCTTCACTCTTCATCAACTGAACTGTTATTTTATTAACAAATGAAGGAAATGAAGCGGAAGAAGTAAATATCTGATTATTAATAGTATCTTTATTAATTGTTCCCAATCGGTTGCCCAAACTGTCGATCAGGGCAAAATTGTAACTCGCCGAATCTTTCTGATAAAAAAGGGTTACTTTATTAAAACCGTAATTCAGCAAAGAATCATTTTTAGCAAAGATGGTAAAGGCAGCACATGAATCTTTTGAACTGATCGTCACACCACCAATCCCAATAGGCAAGGGCAGGTTTGGAAAAACGCACCTTTTGTTTTGCCACAGATATGTTGAAGAGGTCTTGTAATTGAAAGGCTCATTGGTCTTTGCAACACGGTATGGAACAATCAGTCCCCTGCCGCTGTTTCCAAACTCTTTTTGGAGGGTCGTCCTGATTACACTGGTCTCAAAATCGGCTTGCAAATGGGAGTCGCCTATGTGTAAAATATTAATTTTCTGGTCGCCTGACTTCTTTTGCAGGTAGAGTTTCTCCATCAAACCTGAAAGTTGTTCTTGGTTAGATATAACATTAAGTTCCTTATTTACAAAAGGATAGCTTTTAGCCATTTCCGAAACTGCGGGCAACTGAGCGCTACTGTATTGAACCGATATAGTTAAGGCTATCAGCAGGAACCCGATTTTTGAACTGATCATTGTATTTTTGGAATTCATTGAGTAAACTTTTCACAAAGATGCCTGCTACTTTTCGCCCACCCTGAAATGTAAGGTGCGTGTAGTCTTTGTTTGCCAAAGGAGGATCGCTTTCAACATAAGCAACCATACTGTTTTCACCCCCCATCGCTTCAAACAAATTGAAGAACGCAATTTGGGACCGCCTGGCAATTTCGCGCTGGGCGGCAATCATAACTGGTATGCTTTCCATTGTCCGGTAATCGCCATCAATTTTGGTACTCCTGTCCGAAACGCCCATCAAAAGAATTGAAGCATCCGGATACGACCGCTTTAATTTTTCCACAATGTTGATCATCGGGTTAATGTACCAATTGAGATCTTTCGAATCGGGAGCTACGACATTAAGCCCATACTGAAGAATAATTAATTGATAGTCTTGTAGTTGATTGAATTGACGGTGCATTTTTTCAGAGATTTGGTATAATCCAAGACCTGAGTTTCCACGCAAACCGAAATTATCAACATAGATCCCCGTTGAATCTTCAAAACTTACGCCATAAAGTTTTAAGGTATCGGAAGCCGGAAAATTAAAGCTTATGGTTGAAGCATTTATATTTTTTAAAATACCTTGCTGAAGGTGTTCTGAAGCAGCTACGTTCAAGGTATTTTCACTTCCATTGTTAAGCGCATATTTAAAAACCGTACTTTCAGGTGAACTAAAAAAAAGTTTGACCTCCCGGAACAGGTTAAGATGTTTGTAATTAGTTTTCACTGAATAGGTTACATTATTTTTTTCGCCAGGTATAAAACAAAACCCTCCTGGTCCATAAGGTTCGGATTGCTCTACCTTTTTGACTACGGAATACGATTGAAAGCCGGTGAAGCTATGACCAATTGTAAACCTGAACTGTGACACTTCGGAAGTAATCGGGACAAACCCAACTCCGTTTCCACCAAAAATATCCTGCAATGCATTTCTTATGTCGGCACAAAAAATATCACCTTCAATAAATGAATCCCCAAACATCGCGATCCTTCCTTTTCCAGTTCCCTGTTTCAAACCGTTCAGTACCTGAAAAAAATGATTTAAAGTCGATTGGTCGGGTGAATAATCCACAAACAACGAAGATCCAGTAACCAGTTCACTGACAGGTCTATAATTTCGGGATCGTTCAGTCTTTAACCGATAGATCAATTGGTTGTTACGGTCTGCTCCAACCGTTGAAAAATCGGGGAGCTCCATTAACCGGGAAATGCCGTCAGATGCTGCAAGATAACGTGTATATGACTTAATATAAGGAAGGTAAGTCAAATCAAAAACCCGCTGACGATTTGAGCTTAAAGCATTGGAAGTCACATCGGTACTGTATTTTACGCGTAGGTCGGCAAAAAGGTCAATATTTTTAAGCTCAAATCCACCAACTGTAAAACGTGGCAAAATTGCACCCGATAAAAGGGAGACAAATAAAATGACACAGATAATCAGAGATTTATAAAGCTTATTTTCTTCCATTATTCTGGGTAGATTCATTGATGAACCTATTCATACAGTAATTGAACAACTTAAAAATAAAAAGAGCCGATGATTCAGCCCTTTTTATATGTATTTGATTATTAATTAATTAACAATTCATAGCTCCGCATACATTGATGACCTGTCCAGAAACATAAGATGAAAGGTCGGAACCGAGGAAAAGGGCGACTTTGGCCACCTCTTCAGGCAAACCCCCACGTTTCATGGGAATTGCAGCTTCCCATTGTTTGCGTGCATCTTCAGGTATTTTGGCGGTCATTTCGGTGATGATAAAGCCAGGGGCAATTGCATTGGAACGGATCCCGCGTGAACCAAGTTCCTTCGCGATTGACTTTGTGAATCCAATAATCCCAGCCTTTGATGCCGAATAGTTCGATTGGCCACCATTACCACTTACCCCAACAACAGAGCTCATATTCACGATTGCACCGCTTCTTTGTTTGAGCATACCACCCTGAACGGCTTTTGTAAAATTAAAAACCGATTTCAGGTTTACATTGATTACCGCGTCCCACTGTTCTTCGGTCATTCGCATCAACAAGGTATCCTTTGTAATACCGGCATTGTTGATCAAAATATCAATTTTTCCAAAATCAGCAATTATTTGATTTACAACACTCTGCGTGTCATCGAATTTGGCTGCATTCGAAGCATAAGCCTTGGCTTTAACACCCATAGCCTGAAGTTCCGATTCTGTGGCAATTGCTATTTCGTCATAAAAAAGGTCAGTAATAGCGACATTGCATCCCTCTTCCGCAAATTTTATCGCGATTGCCTTACCGATCCCACGTGCTGCGCCGGTTATGATTGCTGTTTTTCCTTCTAATAATTTCATTTTTTACTATTTATTTGATCATTGATTTGCAAAAATAAAAATCTTTCATCACAAAATCGGGTTTTCAATCTTTTCGCAAAGTTTTCAGATCGGTATTGGCCAGATTGTAAACATTCAGAAAACCCAACTTGATAATTCTTTCCATCTTTCCCCACTGGATTTTATCAAGCTCATCAGTAGCTTTGTGATAATCGGGATGCATGGCTGCCATGAACGCAATCACAGGAATATCTTTGGCTGCAAATGGAGCATAATCGCTTCCGCCCGAAGGGCGTTCAGATGGATTGTATTTAACATCGAGGTTTAATCCAAAATCCTTTACATTTTTCTGCGACAACTCACGGAACCCACCGTATGCTTTTGTAAAACTAAATCCACATTTGTTGCCTGTCGTATCAGCCACAGTACTCCTGGCAATCATATCAAAATTGAGGTTCACGGCAATCCTGTTGATCCCTGAGAAATTATTGACGAAAAAATTCGATCCGAGTAATCCCTTTTCCTCTGCAGTCCATGCGGCAAAAATGATCGTTTTCTGTGGTTTTTTCCCAGAAGCTTTCATTGCCCTCGCGATAGATAGTACCCCAACAGTCCCAGAACCATTATCATCGGCACCATTAAAAATATAACCGCCATATTTCCCGATATGGTCATAATGGGCGCCTACAACCACAAATTCGTTCTTGTTTTCCCCTTCGATCATCCCCAGCACATTCCTGACAGCAACCAATTCACTTTTAACACACGATTTAAGAGCGATCTTAAGTCCAGGAACCTCCCTTGAAGCCGATTTCAGATTATTTTTTGCATCATTCTCAAAACTATAAAGATCAATATTGATGATCGACATCAATTCGTTTTGCAATCGAGCCGATATACGGATTGAAGGCAACGATTTTTGTAATGAATCGGTGGCCAGGATAGCATAGGTGTCATAATATTTCTCAGGGGCAACATCAGCCTCCATATTGCCACTTTGGTATCTGAACGGCAAATTAGTTACCTTTCCAAAATCTTTGGATGGAAAAGCTGACAAGTTAATGATTCCAACTGCCCCCGCTTCACGTGCCCATTTTTCCTTCTGGCTCCACAAACTATTAAACTTAAACTTTTTATATGCTGGAGAAGCCAAGTCGTGATACCCAGGAAAGCCATCCAATCTGGCAATGATTTTGCCTTTTACATTCATTTTGGCGAAATCGTCGTATTTTAAGGAATCGCTCTTTACTCCATAACCAATAAAAACGACAGGGGCTTCTATTTCAATATTCGATTCAATACCGGTCAAGCCATAATCGATGCCATAATCAAAATTACGAGCCACTCGTGAACCATTCGATTCCTTGATAAGACTAAATGACTGTATTTCTGAAGGTCTGTATTTTATAATATTGAATTTCTGAAAATAGCCTGGTTTGGATTCAGGTTTGAATCCCCGTTGACCCGACATCGGAAATGCATATTCCATATCCCCATAAGGTTGGATGCCAAAAACCTGAAACATTGAAGCAATATAATCGGACGCCATAAATGCACCTTTTGTATCCGATTCGCGACCTTCCATCCAATCGGACGCCAGAAAACCAAGTTGCCCTTTTAGGGAAGCCTCGTTGATTGTTTTCAATGCATCCTCAACGGATTGGCCCTGAAGGTTCTGGCTTCCAAGCAACAAGCAAAGGAAAACCATTTGTAAAAATTGACTTCTAATTTTCATGGATAGTAATGTTATTTTGATTGTTTATTAGTTGCAAGTTTTCTTAATCTTTGTAATAGTGTAGGATGCGAATAATGGAAAAAGACATAGGCAGGATGAGGTGTAAGATTGCTTAAATTACTGACAGACAATTTCTTCAAGGCAGAAGCAAGAAATTCCCCATCGTAATTTTCGGCTGCAAAACGATCTGCCTGGTATTCGTTCAACCTCGATAGATGATTAAGTCCAAGCCCAAAAACCATAGAAAGCGGTGAATATAAAATTCCAAAGGAAATAAAAGCCAGGTGAAAACCTGGAACATCCGATCCAAGAACCATTGTAAATACCGGATTAGTGCTCACCAACGAAAAAATATAAAGCATCAGACCCGTGGATAATAACGAGAAAAACAGACCTGACCAAATATGGTGCTTTTTATAGTGGCCGATTTCGTGCGCCAGAACGGCCACAATCTCCTCGGTTGTCAGTTCACTGATCAATGTATCATACAGGACGATCCTTTTTTTGCTACCAAGTCCAGTAAAATAGGCATTCGCCTTGGTTGAACGTTTTGATCCGTCGATCACAAAAATATTGTCAAGTACAAAACCTGCCTTTGCCGAAAATTCGCTTATCGCCGTTTTGAGTTCTCCATCGGCCAATGGGGTTTGTTTGTTAAACAAGGGAACGATGATACTTGAATAGAACATCGCCATAAAAATCGAAAAGGAACCAATTACGATCAAAGTATAAAACCAGAACAAATTTCCAGCAATTAGATAAATCCAAATTACAAGGTAAAGTATTAATCCACCAATTATTACAGAAATTACCAAGCTTTTAAACTGGTCGAAAAAAAATATCCGTTGGGTAGATTTATTGAAGCCAAAATGCTCCTCAATCATAAAGGTTGAATACCAGCTAAAAGGCAACGAAAACAATTCTGCGACCAGACCCAAAATTCCAAAGAATATCAAAGCCACATGGATTGGGTTGGAGACCCAAGTCCTGACCAACGAATCGAGCAACCCAAAGCCGCTGACAGTAAATAGAATGATAATGGAAATAAAGCTCAATGATTCGGATAAGATACCAAAGCGGTAGGTAGCCTTCTCGTAAGCAATTGATTGTTCATATTTTTCTTCACTGTAAACGCCAGAAAGTTCGGGTGGCAATCCTAAAGACCAATTGGAATTGTTTAGGTAGTCAAGCCATCGTTCTACAATAAAATTTGCAATCAGGATAAACAGGATTAAATAAAAGACGAATAACTCCATTCAAATTATTGATTGATAATATTTTAATATTCAGATTACTTTTGGTGAACTTTCAAAACAGCATTTAAATCAGATGCTTTCAACTTTCTTTGGTACAAAACCGCAGCATATTCGCGGGCAATCTTTCCTCCTTCACCACCCCGAAGCAACCTAACCGACTTATCCGACCAGGTCAAAGCCAGTTCAAGGTCACCAAGCATCTCCTGCGCCACTGCATAATTGAGTGCAGAAATACCTGCAATCCGACTATTCGGGCTTTGTGAATACTTCAGCCAGATGGCACCTGCTGCTTCCCACTTATTTTTAAGGGCATAAGAAACCGCTTTGTCCAAATCAGGGTTATTGTCCCCAACAATTACCCTTGTTGACTCCGTCCAATGCGGGACTACTCGCTTGGAATAGTTTTTTGCAGCCTCGTTACACGCGATCGAAATCGCCTCCTTTCGTTCAGGAAGTTTATAATATGGACCATCGTTCTCAAGTTTTCCTTCTTTCCACTTCATCGTCTCAGCATGGGTATATCGGTCAATCGGCCCATCGTTTTGAGGTGTATAAACCGCCCAGATTGCGGTTACCTTTACATTTGCACCTGCCGGGATATTTTGTCCCGAGGTTTCTTTGTGACGACTGTAGAAGAAACTTAACATTTCGAGTGAGATCACTGCATCGGTCTGGCTTTCACGACATACCGAGCGGATAAATTCACCGGTCAATGGCAACTCTTTTTCAGCAACGTAGGGTTTTATCGCATCAAATGGATAAACATAAACCTCATCAAAACGTCCCGATTCAAGTAAAGCTTTCCGGATACCATCGAGACTTTTCGTCACAGATAAGCTATCGATCAACTGATTCTCCTTCCTGGAACCTTTACGGAAACGGAAATCCTGTTTATAATAACGACCCAAAGTGTCAATCGAAAATCTGAAATTCCTGGCAATGATTGCTGCCTTTCTGACCGATGTGGGCAAAGGAACCTTTCCGGGTTCGAGCAAGTCGATAGAGACACTTTGAGTCGTTATACAAGACGATGATATACAACACATTATAAGTAGTCCCAAAATTCTTGTAATTATTCTCATGAGAACAATATTTAGTATTTTTCAGCTTAAAACAAGATGCCAAAACAAAGTCAAAGGTAACAGAAATATTCAAAAGATAGCTTGAAGCTTTTCTTCTTCAATTTCCTTTTTTCGCAAACGAAGGATTTTCAAATAATCTTCTTTAACTTTTAAATAATTGGTTTGATAAGATTTCATGCACCATTCAATTGCAAGATCAATTTTACCAAACATCTCTGAGGCAAGAGCCATATTGAATTCAACTTTACCCCTGATTGTTTTAGATGGTGTAGTTGCATAACTCAACCAAATCTTCGCAGCTTCATCCCACATGCTATTGTGGATTAATGGTATTGCCTTATCAATCTGAGGCTTGCCTGTCGAAAAATAATGTCTGGGTTTTTCGATCCAGACAGGGCTTATTGCTTTTGCCATTTTGTTTCCAGCCGCCTCACCTGTCAAAGTCAGGGCTCTCTTTAAATTTGTCAATCCATATCTGAGGTCAGGTAAATAGATGCTCCCTGTTTTCCATTCAAGACTATCAGCAATTTTGAAGTTTCTGATCATAAGATCCTTTCCCGGTACGTAAAGGTTCCAGTAGGAATTACAAACAATTTTCATCTGCCTTTTCTTTAAATCGGGCATTTCGATTTGTGGTATCCTCTGGTAGGAGGCAAAAACTTTTTCATTGAAACTTTCAAGTACCAAAACAGCATCTACCATAAAATCAGCACAATAATTTTGAATAATCTCATTTTGAAGAGGGTTGCCTATTGAAAGGGTATCTTTCCTTGTAATGTTTCGATCAAGTGGAATAACAACATCGAACCTGCCCGACTCAAACAGCGCATTTGCCGTCGATTCAATGGTCTTCCCTGAAGCTTGCTCGTCGCTGAACAAAGAATCAAGTGTCCAATTCCTGTTCAAAAACATTTTTTCAAGTGAATCAACTTTGATATTCGTAAATTCAGTGGTGATTGATCGGTTGAGTATCGCAATTCCCTGGATCCTTTCAGGCAAAGTAAATTTGGCTTTTTGGGAAACCTGTATATTTATTGGTTTTATTGATGTACACGAAAGGAATACGAAAAGGAAAAACAGATAAATAAAAACATATTTTGTGTTGACAGCATACCATCCTAAACCAGTCTTGATGCTCATTTTACGTTGGTTGAACCAATTAATATCAGTAAGTTGTTTTAAGACCTTCCTTCTCCATCTGTTTTTTTCGCAAATCAAGAGTCTTGAGATAAACTTCGGCAGGTTTAGAGTACCTCGATTTAAACGATTTCACCCCCCATTCGATCGCGAGGTCAAAATCATTTTTCATCTCTGCCGCAAGTGCAAGATTATACTCTACTTTACTTCTAACTACCTTGGAACTTTCCCCGGAATATTTCATCCAGATCGCCTCAGCTTCCTTCCATTTGTTTTGCAAAATTAATGGAACTGCCGCATCAATCTCATTTTTGCCCGTAACATAATAATAACGGGTTTGTTTCACCCATTTCGGACAGATATAACCAGCCATTTTCTCACCTGAGGCAATCCCGCCATTCACCAGTGCATCCTTAATTGTTGGCATGTTTTGGTACAAAGGTTCCAGGTTATAGTCATAACCTTTCCAATTGATCGTGTCAGCAACCTGAAACCTGATCACTTTTTTTGTGGGATCTTTCCTGTAAAGACGCCAGTCACCAATATAAGCCAAATCTGTGGCTGCATTATAAACAACCTGGTCAC
>JBAXWR010000237.1:0-11438 GCA_037128295.1 Mariniphaga sp. | reverse complement strand
ACCAATTCCATCTCCATCTTCCCATTTACCGGAAAATCAACAATCAATTGACCATTTTCGCTTTGGGCAGCAGCTTTCCAACTAAATTTCATACTGTGGGCATTCTCCCCAAACGGATTTTTGAATTTGCAAATGCCTCCTTTTTCGGAAACGATTTCCACCCTAACCACCTTCCCATCTTTTTTCTGCGCTGAGACCAGGAATGCCCCCTGTGTACGTAAGGAGGTAAATGAAATATCCTTCCAACTTTCCGGGACTGCCGGGAAAATCTGAATTGCTCCGGTATGGCTTTGAATCAGCATCTCCTGAATAGCAGCCGCAAAGGCGAAATTCCCTTCTAATGTAAAAGGCCTATACTTGAATTTTGAAAACCCCTTGTTGTACTGTTCCCCATTGACATGAAAGCTGTTGGGCAAACAGAAGTTTTCGGAGAAAATACGAAGGGTAGCGGCAGCTTTGTCACCCATAAAAGCCCTTGCATAAAGGTTACCAAGCCAACTGTAGGAGTAGCCGCACCACCAGTCGGGACCTACCTTTTCGAGGTTTGCTAAGGTGGCTTTGATAATTCCCTGATCTTTAACACCTTTTGAATAGTCGATAATACCCAGCGGATGAAAACCCACAAGGTGTGAGAAGTGACGGTGTGACTCCACATAAGGATTTCCCGGAGCAAAAGCAAGCCCACCCAAACTGTCGAGGGCGAAGTCTGGCCACTCAGTGAGTTTATAAAGCCATTTGCCGGCTTCGTGGGTTTTTCCCAACTCGTTTGCCAATTCTGCTGTTTTTTCAAAGGTCCAGCGGATAAATGAAAGGTCGTAGTTGGTGGTCTGCTGAAACCAGGCGTTGATCGAATTGTCGTGGATTTCGGGACTTGCACTGATCGGCAATTGGCGCTCCCCATTTTCACCTTTTACGGAGATTTCATCCAGGTAAACTGCCACCTCCGATAACCAGGGATATGCCCTCTCGCTAAGGAATTTCTTATCTTTTGAGTAAACCCAATGGAGGTAAAAGTGTTGGGCAAGCCAGCAACTTACCGTAGGACCAAAGGAGTATTGGATCCAGCCTCCCATAGGTTCACCCTCCAAAGTGGTCACACCCGGAACATTTAATCCAGAAGCTCCGAAGTAGGTCTTTGTGTATTTTTGAAACGTCTCCTTGTATTTCCACAACCAGTTCAGGAAACCCTCCTCCAGATCAAGGTGATTGGCTGAATAGGCAGGCCAGTAACTCAACTGTGTATTCAGGTCGTGGTGGAAATCGCCTTTCCACGGCGGTAACTTTCCATTGTCTGCCGTCCAGACAGCTTGTAGCGAAATGGGTGGTGCATCGGAACGGGCAGCGGAGCCAAACTTGTACTGTTCGAGGTACCACTGTTTTTCAAGTACAGAATCGGGTAATGAAATGGATGATTTGTTCCAGTAGTTTTTCCACCATTCGGTATGTGCCTGAAATTCAGCCTCATACGATATTTTCTGTAATAACTTGGAAATCAGTTTATTTGCAGGAGCAGCACCTTCCTTTTCAGAAAATGATGAAGAGATGGTCCAGGCACCTATAAGTGTTTTGCCCGAATTTTTCCAGGTCACTGCCACTTCATATTCGAAACCGTTCCAACCTTTCTGCCTGTATGTTAGTTTATTCGCATCTTTGGTTACTTTCCCCTGAGTATAACCAAGTCGTTGCAAATCTTGTCCGGTAACAGGACTTTCGGCACCACTTGCCACGTCTTTCTGATATTTGGGAGGCAACAATACTGGAACAAAATTCTCATGGACACCGTCAAACCGAAACCACCCCGATGGCTGATCGGCACTTACAAAAGCGTGCAATTCAGCACCATTGGCCCATTTGGTTTCACAGAGGGCATTGTTCAGCAACAATCTGACTGACTGCACTTTCCCAAGCTCTTTCGTGTCAAATTCAAGGGCAGCACCCGGAATTTTGGAAGGTGCCGGCAAACGGTCATAAGGAACATCGAACAACTCCTGTACCACCTTGTAGTTTTTGTTTTTCACCTGCTTCTGTACCCATTTCCAACTAAACTCGGGTTTGCTGAGATTATCCATGGGGCGCAAGTCCCAAAGATCGGCGCGATCCAACGAGATCCTCAAATTGTCCCCCTTTTGCCAGACCAAAGCCCCCAACATCCCGTTGCCCAAAGGGATGGCCTCGTCCCATGTGGATGCGAGCTTGTTAAATTGAAGGTCGTACTTTGAAGTAGTTTTGACGGTAGGTTCTGCTTTACAGGAAAACAATACAAACATTGCAATAAGAATAGTGCCGGAGAGTGCTGACTTCATCTGTTTACTAATTTATGGTAAATTTATTCCGTCATAAAAATAGTAATTTAACAGATTTCTTTCCCCTTTAAGTCAAGCTGATTAATGAGCTTACAAAATAGTGGCTTTCAATGCTACAATTTAAAACGAATATCGGCGAAGCCAATAATTAACTTTGCGATCTTGGCGATCCTGAAATTTCGGGATGGCGTACTTTGCGGTAAAAGGAATCTTTTGTAACAGCCTCTTTTTTTTGTCGCAGTCTCCACTATAATTCTCCGGTATCCATTTTGTGTTCTGAAATATAACTAGTTATACTCAAATTACGGGGCAAAGTTAATGATCAGCCATTCACCCTTGACAAGAATCAGCCCGGCTCAATCTGGTTTGCCCGAAATTTAAGTTTATTGCAGACTTTCAACATCGGGGCAAATACGATTAGTTCGTTTTTATTGCTAAGGATGCTGTCTGCAATAAGTGTGCATATGCAATTTTATAAACAGATCTCATAAAATCCAGTTTTATGAGATCATCAATTTTATCAGATTTGGCAATGGATTTAATTTGGGAATATTTAGAACTAGAAGATTTAGGATTAAGTTCCTCCAAATAACAACTTAAAATTTCTGATTGGTTTTCTGGAGAAAGCTTGATTATACCCTCAAAAAACATAATTCGCTTAAATTCATCACTTGATTTTTCATAAGCGGATTCCAGAAAAGCTGTTTTTACTGTTTCATCTATGTTATTGGATTGTACAATGTCTCTAATTGGGTAAAATTTATAATATGAAGAAATAGTACCAAGTTCCATCAAGTAACGATTTAAAATTTCTGTTTGTCTCCAACTCCTTGGTCTCTAAGACGATTCCGATTTTCATTCTTTTAAGTATTTGACAATGATTTCATTAATGTTTTTAATGTATTGAAAAGATCGGTTGCTTCGTCGTAAAGATCCTTATTGGAACTTATGACATTGAGCATCATCTCCATGTTCATTGTTGAAATTTCAACAGTTCCGTTTTCTTCATATATTGCCAGTTTGCAAGGCATAAAGATGGAAAAGTTCGGAAAGTCGGTCAGCATACCAGCAGCAGTTTTTGCCTGACATATTTCGTAGATGAGAACTTTTCTTTGGATTGGAAACCCTTTATTCGCAACAATATCGTGATAAACATAAGTATAAAGTAAGGCAAATTTGTTCTGCTCACATGCTGCGGGTACCTTTTCTGCAATTTGTTCGATTGGTAATTGACTTACGATTTTATAAGTAAACATTTCAATCATATTTTCAGAAGACATCATTCATTTGTTTTTTTTCAGGAAGATTCTGTTTTTAATATTCCAATTCGTTTTTCCTTATGTCATCATTCAATTTATCAACATAGGTTATTGAAATATACCCATCCTGAACTTCAATAATTACTTCTCCCAACTCAGTGATGAACCTGGTATAATCACCTTTTCTTATCTCCCTCTTGAGCCTTGGTACATTAAACAGGAGACTTTCCCTAAGTCTATATTTCTGGTACCTACTTGTTCCTGGTCCAAAAATTATGGTGAACAACTTTTGCAATTTACCGAAACTGGTTCCAAGTGAATCAGGACTTTCTTCTGGCATATCAACAATTACTTTAAATGCGATGTTACTCTTCTCAGTTCCAAAAGCATCAATTTTGCAATCTTTATTTAAGAATTTTCCATTCAAAATGATCTCATTTCTCTTCGTTGAGTCAGATACAATAAATCCCAATTTCGTCAACTCATTAACAAAAATCTTAAGATTGCCATTTATTCTGGTATTGTTAAATATGAGGTGATCCTTTGAGGAACAACTAGTTAGTAATATCAATAATAAAAAGAAGAATATTTTTTGTTTTTTCATTTCGACACAAAACAATCAGAATGTCAGATATTTACAGGATATTAATTGAAAATTTGAAAGTTAGAATTGCAATTTATATAGAAAGCAATTACCATCGGAAAGCAGACAGGTCATTTATCAAACAACACTGCCTTGCAGGAGGTTCTCCTGTCAAAGCAGGATAATCTAAAAATTGAAGTATGACAACTTTTTAGTTGATCAGATACTGAAGTACAGGAGTTAAAGTTTATTTTCTTTACTCACAGGTTCCTTCACAATATAAACCTTGAATATCGTACTACTTGTAACACTTTGGGTGCCATCGTTTATCCAGAAAATATTTGGAATACTACTATTGATGCCACCATAAATGTATCCGAGCAATGTCGTATCCGGGCGAAGGACATCTAATTTTATAACCTCGTTACCATACAAAGGCAGGTTCCCAGCAAGGATGAATTCTGCACCAGCTCCCAAAAATCCAGGCATTTCAATTGGCAACTTATTCTCTGTCATTTTACCGGTTGAGTTTCTGGTAACCCTGGTTATCGTTTTTACAAATGGAACATCATTATTTTGAAGCCGGATACCGGCACTGTCCCTATATTGGGCAATCCCACCAAAAAACAAGTTGTGCATTTCGTTTGCTTCGGCAGAATATAACGGAATATGTGCACATTGGTACTGATTATAGTATTGCGCGAAGTCATTGTTTACTTTATAGCCTGAACGATCAATATTCACACAATTCAAATAGGGCAAATCAGCATTGAACTGAAAAACGCCTGAAAAAGCGGTTAGTCCTTGTGAACCATCCGGCATTATTTGGGGAATCACGTTGAAATCCCTGCGATGCAAATTCATTGTATCTATTGCCCCTTCAAGGTGCCTGACGCTTAGGTCAGAACCATTATCATTAATATGAAATTTTCGTATTGAATTGGTATATTCTTGTCTGAATGTAGGATGGTTCATAGGATTATATCGTCCATCAAACCGTTGCCCACCAGTGAGATAATAGGTGCTATCTATATTGTTCAGAGCTCCGCCTGTTACTGCAAATTGTTGATCTTTAATTTGCCTGAAATAGGTAGTGAAAGGTGTTTCTGCAATTATCGATTTGATCACTTCAGAAACTTTTATTACCGTAAGATATGGATAGGTAATATGATCACCCTCTGAATTGCTATAGCCATATCCCCCGGTGACATACAGATAAGCTCCATCTTGTTGAAATTCCATGTTGGTTGAACTTAATTGTTCCTGTATGGGAATTGGCAACGATGTCAGTGGAGCTGACCACTTTTTCTGTTCAACAGGATCAACGACGATAAGCTGATCGTTTTGTCCTGCTTTGTCAAATGTTGCCCAGGGTTGACGCCGGTGCAAACCATCCAGGCGACCTCCAAGGATGAGCCATTTCCCATCAGAATGTCCAATAGCAAAGGACTGAATGCCAACGAGCCCACTTATTTGAAAGGGCTTGATCGTTACTTGAAAAGACTGCTGCTGTCCATTCACACAAGAAGTGAAAATAAACAGCAGCATAAAGATTGGGATGATTTTCATTCGTTATTAATAGACATGCGTTTCTGCATGAATCTCTTCAATATCAATTTTCTTGTTATCTATTGAACGCCAGGCATACCAGATATAGGCAATCACGAACGGCACCAATAGCGAGACGTAGCTCATGATCGTCAACGTGTACTTGCTCGATGAGCTGTTTTGCAGGGTCAACGAGCTTTGCAGATCAAATGTTGACGGATAATAGGAAGTATTGTTAAATCCAGCCAAAAGTAAAAGTGAAAAAACCGTCAGTATGGTCCCCAAGCCGGAAAGCCAGATTCCTTTGGTCCCGCATTTTACAAAACAGGTAAGAGGACGTATGATCCCAACTAAAACCATTGCAACGCCCAGTAAAAGGAGAACTGCGACAACCGGCATTGCGATCAGGTTGTGAAGATATTTAAACGGTTCCATTGACACTATCCCTGTTGAAGGATCGACTGCAAACCCGGATGAGAACATTAACCAGATCGTAAAGGTCAGAAAGAACACAACAAAAGGGATTGAATTGATCAACAATTGTTTCTTAACCCGTTCCATCATTTCGGTATGCCTGATCCGGTTCATAAAATAGAGTAAGGCCAAAACACGCGAGAGGAAGAAAACCGCCAATCCCAAGCTAAGGTTCTGTAAATTGAACGCGGCTTCCAAACCGTTGGCCAAACCTTTCCATTCAGAAATGACAGGCATCTGATCTCCTGTTAATCTTGTAAGATTTAACTTATCAACCGAAAATTCAGATCCTGTAAAGAAGGTTGCCACTGCTGTGCCTATCAAAATTGTCCCCAGTAATCCGTTTAAGAACAACATTACTTCAAATGTTCGCTTACCAAATAAATTATTGGGCTTTGAGCGGTATTCATAAGCAACAGCCTGGACGACAAAGGCGATCAGGATCAGCATCCAAACCCAGTAAGCTCCGCCAAAACTTGTCGAATAAAACAGGGGGAATGAGGCGAAAAATGCACCACCAAATGTAACCAGGGTTGTAAATGTCAATTCCCATTTTCTGCCCAGAAGGTTAACTAAAATGGTTCGTTCATCATCTGTTTTTCCTATCGTGTAAATCAGTGTTTGCCCACCCTGGACAAACATCAGAAAAACGAGTATTGCACCCAGCAACGAAACGATGATCCACCAGTATTGCTGAAGCAGGATATGTGAAAATGTCTCAAACATAATTCTGTTTTTTAATGATTGATAGCTAATTTTCAGGAGATTCAGTTGCAGGTCCCTTCTTGATTTGTGAAACCATGATCTTGATCTCAGCAATGAGCAAACCTGTAAACAGGATAAAGAAGAGCCAAAAAGTGATTTGGACCGATGCAGACTTAATTTGTGAAACAGCCGCTATTGTTGGCAAAATATCCTGGATTACCCAGGGTTGGCGCCCAACTTCAGCAACGATCCAACCCAGTTCTGATGCGATATAGGCCAAAGGAATCGTCCATAATGCCGTGTAAAGAATAAATCGTTTTTTCTCGATCTTGTCTTTATTGGTGAGAATCAGAACAACCAGAAACAAGGCAAGGAAGTGAAATCCCAATCCAACCATAATCCTGAATGAATAAAATGTCAGGGGTATATTGGGAATTAATTCGTGCATGTCCCTTCCGGCGTAATTTCCATAACCAAAATAAGGATAATTGGCCTCAAATTTGGTCAATGCGGAGTTTGCCAGACTGTCATTTTTTACTTTTTTTGCGTTTCTGTAATCGGCAAGCGATTGGATCGCAAGTTTACCTTTCTCACTTTTTTCCTGATACGACATAATATTGTAAGCAGGATTTCCATGTACAAGGTCTTTAATTCCCGGAACATAGGCATTTGGATCAAGAAAGGCCATATACGAAAGCATGTTGGGAATCTCGATCTGGATACGGAAATCCTGTTTTTTGTGCAATGTTTCTTTGGCATCTTCCTTTAATATCCCAATGGCAACAAGAGGTGCATTCTTTTTTCCATCATACAAATTTTCCATGGCAGCAAATTTCATCGGCTGGAATTTTGCCATGTTGCGTGCTGAGCCATCACCTGTCACCATTGTCAGGAATGATGCGGCCAAACCAAATATTGCCGCTACTTTGATGCTTCTTTTTGCAAATAGTTGTTCCCTGTTTTTCAGTAAGAACCAGGCACTCACACCAATCACAAAAATTGCGGCCAAAATATAGGCCGATAATACAGTATGGAAAAACTTGTTGATTGCAACCGGAGAAAACAGGACCTCCCAGAAATTCACCATTTCATTTCTTGCTGTATCGGGATTAAACCTCATTCCAGCAGGATACTGCATCCAGGCATTTGCGACCAAAATCCACAATGCCGAAAGATTTGAACCGATTGCGACCAACCAGGTTGAAGCAAGGTGGAATTTCTTGCTCACTTTGTTCCATCCAAAGAACATGACTGCAATGAAAGTGCTTTCCATGAAAAAGGCCATGATCCCTTCAATGGCTAGCGGTGCTCCAAAAATATCACCTACAAACCACGAATAGTTCGACCAGTTTGTGCCAAATTCAAATTCAAGGATAATACCTGTGGCTACCCCAATGGCAAAATTGATACCAAAAAGGGTCATCCAGAATTTAGTAATACGCTTCCATTCAGGATTTCCAGTTCTGTAATAGAGCGTTTCCATAAAAGCAATAATAAATGAAAGTCCCAGCGTCAATGGCACAAACAACCAATGATACATTGCTGTAAGTGCAAATTGAGCCCTGGACCAATCAACAAGCGAAAAATCAATGTGTTCCATTCTCCATTATTTAGTTAATTGTTCAATAACATAATTGCTGCGTTCAGCATCAGTCTTAAAATGAGTATTCAAAAAATTGGGAAAGAAAAAAATCTTAAGGACAAAAAACATTATTATCAATTTAATGATAATGATTGCCCAAAGCCTTTTACCAACGGTCATGCTTTTAAATCCCAAATAGTAAAATTGGATCATATTATTTAAGATCAATTTCATTGCCAGGATTCCATAATATCAATTCATCTCTTTCGCAATGGCAATGGCTGCTATCGTGCCATCAGCTACCGCAGTCGTAATCTGTCTGTACTTTTTACTGATCACATCGCCAACAGCGAAAATGTCAGGAAGGCTGGTCCGCATGTCTTCATCGGTTTTGATATAACCCCATTTATCAAGTGTGAGCTTGTCTTTAAACAACTGGATATTGGGTTTCATGCCAATAAAGATAAATACACCATCACTTTCAAGGGTTTTGATCTCTTTGGTCTTGAGGTCTTCAACCTCAGTAACCATTTTATCCCCAACACGTTTAAAAGAGCGTGGCTCATGCTCAAACAATGTGCTGATTTTAGGATTGGAAAGTATCTTTTCCTGTGCGGTTTTATTGGAGGTAAAAGTGTCAAACTGGTGGACCATCGTAATCTTGCTTGCAAACTTCGCGATAAAGTCGGCCTCCTCTACAGCTGAATTTCCCCCACCGATCACAACCACGTCTTTATCACCGTAATACTTGGCATCGCAGGTAGCGCAATAAGAAATACCCTTCCCTTTTAACTCTTTTTCGCCTGGGACACCTATAAGGTTGGGTGAGGTTCCGGTTGCAATAATTATTTTTTTTGCTTTGATGGTTTCATATTCGTCCAATACAACTTCCTTTTTTACAAGGTCAACCATTGAGACATCAACCGCAACTTTGTAGGCAGTGCCGCAAAGCTTGGTCTGCTCCGACATGTTGTGCGACAGCATATAGCCTTTTTGTGGCTCAATAAATCCCGGATAGTTGG
This sequence comes from Mariniphaga sp., assembly GCA_037128295.1. Taxonomy (GTDB): domain Bacteria; phylum Bacteroidota; class Bacteroidia; order Bacteroidales; family Prolixibacteraceae; genus JAAFHB01. The sequence continues at coordinate 1,962 of JBAXWR010000237.1, read as the reverse complement.
AAACTTCATGGGTGGTGGCAACGTTCCCGCCAGGCAAAGCGATGTCAATCAGTACTGTATTTATTTTTGCCTGACAGAGGTAGAGGCCTGCGGTCAATCCTCCGGGTCCGGCACCCAGGATCATCACATCGTATTCGGTTACCGTTGGCGTGATTTTATTGTTGATTGTTGAAATTTGATCTTTAGAAAGTAAAAGGTTGAGATTTGTGATGATGTCACTTCTCTTGATCCCACCTGATAAACGGTCTCCAACCTCTTTCCCGTTCTCAAAAAACAGCAAAGTAGGCGATGACCTTACCTCCAGTTTATCGGCAAGTTCCTTGTTTTTCTGACGGAAGATTTTCAAAAATTTGATGTCATTGCCATACAATCCGGCCAATGATTCAAATTTAGGTGCCAATGCCTCACAGGGAGGACATTCTGAGGAGTAAAAATCGAGGACAACTTTTCCACTTTTTAATACTTCATTCTCATATTCGGATGCTATTATTTCTTTCATGTGATGGGTATTAAATATTTTGCAATTTACGATAAATAATCTTATTTTTCATTAAAATATGCGCCAAATCCCAATTCCAGCAATTCTTTTACCGGACGGCAATCGGTCGAGCAGACACTTCCATTTCTATTTTTGGCTACCGATCCGCAACCGCCGCCACATGCCAACTGGACACTACACTCCTTGCATTCGGGGATCGACACTACATCCCTTGATTCCCAGATGTTTATAAGTTCTTTAAGTTGGTTGGTTTCCGGGTAAAAGGTTCCTAAAGATTCGTCATCTTTTCCTACTGTTGCTGTACAGGAGTAAATATGGCCGGTATAATCAAAGGCCCATTCCGTTTTACATGCCGGACAGGCATCGAACAATGGATCGGGCAGACTGCCATTTTCTGAAAGAAATTTCGAAATGGAATAACCAGGCTTGTAGAATTCAAGGATATGGGGATGTTGTTTTGTCAGGTCGTATATTTTCTCAAACAGGGAAATCCGGCTAAAAAGCTTATCCCCTGTAGATTGACAATGGTGCAGTTCATAATTTCTGCCTATTTGTGTTTTAAAATAGGAACTTGAAGTCCACCCTTTATCAATCGCAAATTGGGCAAGTTCTGAAAGGTTGTCAATGTTCTCTTTGTCGATGACCATCCTCAGGTTAACTGTAATTTGATTGGCGATACATGCATCAACCCCTTCAACAATCCGGTCAAAAGTACCGGACCCACCCTTCAGGAAACGGCGGGAATCATGGAATTTTGCAGTGCCATCCAGGGTGATCTGGACTTCGCGCATTTTCCCATGTTTTAAAATGTCCATATATTCGACCAAAGTATAGCCATTTGTAACAATGCAGACATCAAGCTGGACAGCATTTGCCTTTGAAATAAAGTAGTCGATCAATTCCTTTTGCCGGGGAGAATTCAATAAAGGTTCGCCTCCAAAAATGGTGATGTATTTTCGTTTTCCGGCAAATTCTTTTTGGATATAATCAAAGAATGAATCGATGATTTCATTGTTCAACAGCCCTTTGGTGGGAGCATATTCGTCCTGGTAACAGTAGGAGCAGGCAAAATTGCAACTGTAATTGGGAACAAAGAACAACTGTATCTCCTCGTCATCCCGTCCATCTAAAAAATCGAGGTACTTCCTACGGTATAATTTGCCTTCCTCTTTTTCATCAACCAGGTAACCTTTATCCTGTAACTCACCAATAAATTGATCGTCAATAATATCTTCGTTGTTTTTGACTTTAACGATTTTATTGGCATAATCGGGGGTCAGGATATCAGCATTTCCTGTGAGGAGGTTGACGATGAAGAAATTTTCGGAATCCTTTATTTTTGAGAATATGTTGTGTTTTGAAAAATACATTTAATTAAGATTTTATATTAGCACTTACCTCTGCTGCATGATTTATAACGATCAGGGTGAAAGGGTCGGGCGTTACGATAAGGTGCATTTATT
>JBAXWR010000236.1:0-11468 GCA_037128295.1 Mariniphaga sp. | reverse complement strand
TTTTAAAAATTAATTTTATCCCCTTAAAACGGTCAACATATTTCAGGCACTAACAATGATGATTGCGGCTGGCGACTGGCTACTGGCGGCTGGCGGTTCGTAGTCTGATTATGATTCTGCTAGACAAATGGATTTGGTCGATTTGAAAATGTGAAAATGTATCCAAAATAAAACTATGTGCCTGTTTTTTTAGACCTATGTGCCTATGTGTTAAATTTTTAAACAATTTTTTAAACACATAGGTTAAGAGGCAAAAACACAAAGGCACATTAGAGATTCCAAATCACCATTTTAGGTTACGGTCTCAAACCTGTCAGCGTACGAAGTTCCTGACAGCGTTTGATTTTTGAAAACAAACCTATGTGCCTATGTGTTAAACCTATGTGCCTATGTGTTAAATTTTTAAACAATTTTTTAAACACATAGGTAAAGAGGCAAAAACACAAAGGCACATTAGAAATTCTAAATCACCATTTTAGGAAGCGGTCTCAAACCTGTCAGCGTACGAAGTTCCTGACAGCGTTTGAAAATTGAAATGTTTTTTGCTGCCAAAAAAATGCCCGTTTGCGGCTCGTCCCTCACCGCACTTCCATTTTTTTCTGGTTACCCTTCCTTTCCTGGCTCAGAGGTGAACTATAAGGCCAACAAGATGCGGAACCCGCTGTCGTTCCAGCGACTGATGGGCGTGCTGTTGCTGCGGCAAGCCACACGGCTGTAGTCGGCGTAGTAGTTCCACGAGCCGCCGCGCAAAACACGGAAAGAGCCTTCATCGGGTCCGGTAGGATTTTTGACTAAACCGTTGCGGTTGCATTCTTCATAATAGTTATCACTGTAACTGTCGTTGCACCATTCCCAAACATTGCCGCTCATATCATAAATACCGAGGCTGTTTGGAGTTTTTGTACCTACCGGATGGGTTTTGCCATCACTGTTTTTATTATACCAGGCGTAATCGCCCAATTCTCTTTCATTGCTGGTGCCTGCCCATTTTGTGCGCAAGGCCAATGCGCCGCCACCTGCGGCATATTCCCATTCGGCTTCTGTTGGCAACCTGAATGTTTTGCCTGTTTTTAGGTTCAGAATTTTAAGAAAATTCTGTGCATCATCCCATCTTACCTGTTCAACCGGGCAATTGTCATCACCTTTGAAATAGGAGGGATTGCTTCCCGTTAGTTCGGTCCATTGCTTCTGAGTTACGGGGTATTTGCCAATGTAAAAATCAGAAATAAAAACTTTGTGGACAGGTTTTTCCCGATCATAACCACTGTTGTCATCGCCCATTATAAACTCGCCACCTTTTACAAAAACCATTTCGATACCGGCAATGGTGATTTGGGTGGGGTTGGGGGTTGCGTTTGGGGTTGAGTTATCAGACACCTTGGGGTCTTCCAGACTCCCAAGGGTCTCTGGGGGCGGAAGTCCATCCAATTTTGGAGTTTGCAAACCTTTCTGATGAAGGGTTTTCTTAACCTCTTTTAAGGGTTTTGGGGATTTGGTAGTTGGTTTGCTTTTCTTGGGGATTTCAATCTGAATGGGTTCGGTGGAAACGGCTTTTTTGTTTAAAATATCTTTGATCACTTTTTCCATTCCGGAATCGAAATGGCCCTCTATTAAACTTACGCAAAGGGAGTTTTTAAGGCGGCTGATGATGGAAGGCAATTCAAACTTTAACCTGTTCAGTCGTGTATGCTCACCTGCCAAATCGTCAATGCCACGCCCTTTCTTCAAACGATAGGATATTGTATCGGATACTTCCGAAGTCCTTTCCTCAATCACATCCAAGGTCTGGTCAGTAAACGAGATTTTGAAAAATGAATTGTCAATATTGCAGGGCAGAAAATACCTGTTCCGTAAAGTTTCATCATAACTGCTCCAGATCGTTTCCATCGCTACCCAGGCACTCATTAAACTATTTGAGGAGATCAATGAAAGGGTGATACCAGACTCATGGATACATTTCTTGATAAACTCGGAAATGTTTTCACCGGTACTCATGGCTTCAACATCTATAATGACCTTAATACCAGAACTTTCCAGTCTGTCCTTTATTTTCAGGGCAACCTCCTGATCTTTATGGTTGTACGAAATAAAGACTTTGGGAATTGTGGGAATATCTACTCTGTCTGGTTTCATTGTTTAAACATACAGGATTATGGGCCATTGCAAATTGTGCAGTTGCGAAAGTAACAAAATTTATCAAATGGTTACAAACTCGGATTAATTGTTTGTGGCGACTGGCAACTGGCAGCTGGCTGTTCGTGGTAAGATGATACTTGTGCTAATAAATGCTGCTGGCGGTTGGCAACTGGCGGTTGGCGGTTCGTGCTTCAGACCAGATTAGTAATCTAAAATATTGATAACTAATAGTATTAGAACGGTTAATCCTACAAGCACACAAAAGTTTTGGATTAAGCCTGTGGGTCAGGCGATTTCCAATCGCTTTATATACAAGCAGGGTATTAAAATCAGTGCCAATCTGTTTAATCAGTGTTATCAGTGTTCCAAAATTTTTTCTACTTTTATCGACATAAATTATCAAACACGATGAGAACAGTACTTTTAGTTTTGTTGGTTGCTTTTGCCCTCAACGGGGTTGCACAAAAAAAGCAAATGTTGTTTAACGGGAAAGACCTTAAGGGTTGGACAACCTTTGTGTCCGACTCGACGTTCGATAAGGCCAAATTCTTCTATGTGAAGGATGGCGTGATCGAAACTCCTGGTGTACCAATGGGTTATCTCCGCACCAAAAAGGAATTTGAAAATTACAAACTCCATGTCGAATGGCGTTACCCCGAAGTGCCAACCAACAGCGGTGTTTTTCTTCATACCAATGGCCCTGACAAAATGTGGCCTATACATTATCAGGCCCAGTTGAAACACCTCTCTGCCGGCGATTTCATTGTCCAGGACATTGGCTTAAGCGCAACGGTTAGGGATACTGTTTATGTCTCGACAGCCAAAGTCAAACCGATTGCTGTAAAGATGAAACCTTCGAGCGAGAAAAAGCCGGGTGAATGGAACAGCTATGACATTGTATGTAAGGGAAGTACAATTGAGATAACTGTGAATGGTGTGCTTCAGAACGTCGCCACAAAATGCAGCTTGACAAAAGGTGGGATTGGTTTGCAGGCCGAAGGTTCCAAAATCCAGTTCCGTAACCTCTGGATCGAGAAGCTTAAATAGTTTTTTGTGTCTCGCAAAGTACGCAAGGTTACGCAAAGGCCTCTTTATTAAATCCTTTGCGAACTTAGCGGGCTTTGCGAGAAATTTTTGTTTTATCTCTCGCAAAGTACGCCAAGAACGCAAAGTCAATTTTTTAATCCTTTGCAATTCATCGCGTTCTTTTTCGAGACCCTTTTTTTAACTTTTCAGGAGAATTTTGCGGATTGTCAAAACTCCATGCTCTATGCTCCTCGCCTCATGCTCAGTGCGCCAACAGCCAGTTCTCAGCATTGTTCATCTCAACGTCCAACGGAACAGCCAGTTTAACTGCATTCTCCATTTCATACTTTACAACGGCTTTTACAGGTTCGAGTTCGCTTTTCAGCACATCGAAGTTTAATTCGTCATGCACCTGGAGGGTCATCTGCGATTGGAAACCCTCTTCTGCAAAACGCCTGCTGATGTTGATCATTGCCACTTTGATAATGTCGGCAGCAGAACCCTGGATCGGAGCGTTGATGGCGTTCCGTTCCGCAAAAGCCCTAACCGATGCATTGGCCGAATTGATGTCGGCCAGGTAACGCCTCCTTCCCATGATCGTTTCGACATAACCCCTTTCGCGGGCAAGCACAAGTTGCTCGTCCATGTAGTTTTTGACCATGGAGAAATTGGCAAAATAATCGTCGATCAATTGCTTTGCCTCCCCACGAGGGATATTCAAACGTTGTGCGAGACCAAAAGCCGAAATCCCGTACAGAATCCCAAAGTTGGCGGTTTTTGCTTTGCGGCGCATATCCGAAGAGACCTCCGAAAGCGGGATACCAAAAATCTTTGATGCAGTTGCTGCATGAATATCTTCTCCATTCCTGAAAGCTTCGGTCATCACTTTGTCACCCGAAACGGCTGCCATAATCCTCAATTCTATTTGTGAATAGTCGGCTGATAAAAAGGTATGGTCGTTGTCGCTTGCGATAAAAGCCTTGCGGATTTCGCGCCCGTTTTCGTCCCTGATGGGGATGTTCTGAAGATTAGGATTCGTGGAACTTAACCGACCTGTGGCTGCTATGGTCTGATTGAATGAAGAGTGAATCCTCCCGGTTTGTGGATTGACCATTTTGGGAAGCGTTTCCACATACGTCGAGAGTAATTTTTTTAATCCCCTGTGTTCCAATATCTTATTAACGATAGGGTGTTTGTCCTGCAAATTCACCAGGATCTCTTCACCTGTGGAGTATTGTTTGGTCTTTGTCCTTTTTGCTTTCGGATCGAGCATCAATTTTTCGAAAAGGATATAGCCCAGTTGCTTTGGCGACGAGATATTAAAATGTTCGCCAGCCAGTTCAATGATGCTTGTTTCAAGATCGATGATCTGTTCCCTCAGGACCACGGCGTATTCGTCAAGCACATTGGGATCAATTGTTAAACCGGCCTGCTCCATCTGAACCAAGACCTTCAACAATGGCATCTCCACCTCATTAAACAGCTTCCGAACACCAAATTCTAATAACTCTTTGTCTAACAATATTTTAAGCTGAAAGGTAATATCAGCATCCTCACAAGCATATTCTTTGATCTGCTCCAGATCTACCTGCCGCATCGACAATTGGTTTTTGCCCCGTTTGCCGATCAACTCTTCGGTGGCGACTTTTTTATAGCCAAGATAGACTTCGCTGAGGTAATCAAGATTGTGGCGCAGGTCGGGCTGGATCAGGTAGTGTGCTACCATCGTATCAAAATACGCACCTTTGATTTCCAGACCATACCTGGAAAGCATCAGGATATCGAACTTCATATTCTGACCGATCTTCAAAATCTTTTCGTTGGCAAATACAGGTATAAACTGATGAACAACAGCCAATGCTTGTTTATTCTCATGTGGGACAGGTACATACCATGCTTCTCCAGATTTGAATGAGAACGACATCCCGACCAGCAGATCGGAATGGGTATCGAGCCCCGTCGTTTCGGTATCGAAGCAAAACTCGAATTGTTGTGCCAGTTTCGAAATAAGTGCTTTTATCTGGTCATCGCCAATGACAAGGTGATATTGATGGTCGGTCGAGCGGATATCCTGATGGACTCCTGAGACCTCTTCAGTTTGGGTCTGCTCATCCATGCTGAAAAGTGTCCCCTGGTCAAATGCAGGTGGCGGTGGCGCAACCTTCGTTGTCGTGGGAAGTATTTTTTCAGCCAATGTCCTGAATTCAAGTTCGAGGAAAATTTCACGAAGTTTGTTAAAATCGGGTTCGATCAACCGGAGATCCTCCTCATCAAATTCGATGGGCACATCCAGAATAATCTCAGCCAGTTTGCGCGACATACGGACCTGTTCCTCAAACTGTTCAAGGCTCTCCTTCTGTTTCCCCTTTAATTTATTGATGTTCTGATAGACACCCTCTACACTTCCAAATTCACTGACCAGTTTCATCGCAGTTTTTGGCCCGATTCCCGGACAACCAGGGATGTTATCGGAGGTATCCCCCATCAAACCCAAAACATCGATCACCTGCAATGGATTTTGGATCTGGAAATTCTCACAAACCTGAGGAACACCCAGGATTTCAATTTCGTTGCCCATCCGTTTTGGTTTGTACATAAAAATATTCTCCGAAACAAGCTGTGCATAATCCTTATCTGGCGTAACCATATAAACCTGGAACCCCTCTTTTTCGGCAGTTTTTGCCAGTGTTCCGATCACATCATCGGCTTCGAAGCCCTCCTTTTCGAGCATCGGGATATGGTAAGCCTTGATAATATCCCGGATATAAGGGATCGATTTACGGATATCTTCGGGCATCACATCGCGTTGTGCCTTGTAGTCCGAAAACATGTCATGGCGAAAGGTTGGCCCATGAAGGTCAAAGGCGACGGCTATATGTGTAGGTTTCTCAATTTTAAGCAGTTGCTCCAGAGTGTTCACAAATCCCAGCATCGTGGAGGTATTCAGCCCTTTTGAATTGACCCTTGGTGCATTGATAAAAGCAAAATACGAGCGGTAGATCAAAGCGTAGGCATCGAGCAAAAACAATCGGTTCATATAAACAGGTATAAATGAATTTCAAAACTATCAAAAAAACGGTTCAATCAGGAATTCTGTCAACCCTTTCAAATTCAGAAAGGACGATTAGTGATTCACATTTGGTTAAGGAAGATTCTTTCCTAAGCTTCACTGCAATTAATTTCCGCCTTTGGTTTATTCTATAAGTGGCAACCAGACTGGTAAATAAAGTTTTCATAGTATTTGTATTACTTCCCAAAGATAACAATTTCAAAACACTTCATTCTGGTTGTGCATTGCGGTGCATGGATCATTAAATCTTTTAAAAACATCCTGATTGCACCGCTTTCTAATGGGATAACTTTTTATTCTACAATAGTTTAACTTCTACGAAGTATTAAAAGGATCTCAATACACTTCAAAAAATAAACGCTGGTAATTAAAAATCAGTTAATCAATTAAATAGAATATTAATCCCTTCCAAGGAATCCTCCGATGTAAATCCGTTTTCTATTGATATTTATTTGGAAAACCGATGATTAGAAATCCATGTTTTAAAATTGGCATTTGCATTTCCCGGTCTTCCTTTTCCATTCTTCGGTATCCAGTCTTCTCTTCACACCCTCTCCCCTTCTCCGGTTCCCCTTTTCCCTTCTCCATTTTTCTCCTTGCTCCATGCTCCTCGCTCCATGCTCCTCGCTCCACGCCCCCAACTACTTCCCCGAAACAAACCCAGCCAATGCATACACCAACGCACCCTGCCAGTTGATCGCAATCTCGTTTGTGGAATAATCTTCCTGTTTGTCGTTCCACCCGGTTGCCGAATGTCCGCCACCGACGATATAGCCGGGCCATGGGTTTACTTCATTGTCGGAACCGGACCGGCGGTCATGAGGGTTCATTGCAGGTTGAATTCCCAAGCCCGTGACGTAGGAACGATTGTAGAAATTGCGGCCAAAAATATGGGCGATTGCATCCTGAGAAGTCTGGATGTAAATGTTATCTGGAGAAATCTTATTAGCCACCTGAAGGTTAAGCACCTGACGGGCAATGGTTCCGTTACAACCCCAATAATATCGGATCAACGGACGCCCATAAACATCGGCTGCTGCATTTTTGGAGATTGAATTTGCAACATCGACAATGTTCTTTTGAATTGCTTTCAGAATTTCAGGGTTCTTTCCAGCTTTCTTTGATAAGGCATATTCGAACATCCCCAGGTTGGAAACATTGCCCCAATCCCAGTCTTCAAAAACCTTAAAATTCTGGGTGGTCGCCATTTTCTCAAAATCGTTCAGAAATTCGGGATTGCCTGTTGTTTCCCACATTTCGGCTGCTGCCCATAAACGGTCGTCCTTGTCGGTTGTTTGGTAACCTCCGGTTTTAAACTCTCCTTGCACAAAATTTTTGTCATTGGGATTTTCCTTGAGAAATTGATAACTGACCTTTGCGGCTGCAAGGCATTTTTGGGCATAAGCTTTGTCGTAGGGTTCAAAATAGCGGGCAGCCTGTGCCATCATCGCAACAAAATCGGCAGTAGCGGCCGAACTCCAATCGGTAAAATAGCGTTGGCCTTTGTCCTCTTCTGGTTTGCAGAACGGTTCAAAGTTTTTGCGTGTCAGCTTGTGTGAAACCTTCCCCGACCCATCGGTGTATTGCATGGTGAGCAACCAATCGGTTTCCCATTTCAGTTCCTTGAGAAAATCGGGAAAACCCTTTGCCGTTTCGGGCAGGTCAAGTTTAAAGTTTTTTAAATTCGACTGGAATTGGTCCCATGCCATAAACATCATTCCCACAGTCACCCCCGCATTGACAACATATTTTCCATAGTCACCGGCGTCGTGCCAACCACCTGTGCCGTTACGTTTTTCATTTGGCTTGCCCTGATAATCTTCAAAACCATCTTCCAGGTGACAAGCATCGTGGGAATAGCGGATTCCATTTTGGGTTCCCTCGACTGTAGTTCCACACCGCCACAAATAAAACCCGCGCATACTTGTATAGAAAGGCTGGTTATAAACCTTTGGTGAAACCTCAAATTCGGTTGATTTGGCACCACCCGAAGTTTCGAGGTAATATTTGCCTGTTTTGGTGACCGATGAAAAATCGGCAACTGCAACACGTTGATTGACATCCTTTTGAAAAATTGGACTTGATAATTGTCCAGAAAAAACAACAGCATGATTATCAGCCCTTTTTATTGAAAAAGACAATGAGTCCCCAACAATTGAAGCTTTTTTGGTCTGTTGTGGAAGGAATCCCAATGAATTGAGATTGACACTTTTGGTTTGTCCAATTGAGGAATAATAGTTAACAGTTACCAAAATCAGGAGAGTCAGAAAGAATTGTTTCATTATGGCAAGTTTTTACTCGAATTGATTTGAATTAATTGATGTAATTTGCCATAAAAGTAATAGGTTTGGATGATTTTTGGTTCAACAATTTAATTTTGTGGATTTCTTGACCAAAATGTTTGATAAAATTAGCCAGAGTTTTTTAAACCACATATTATATATTTGATTTACAAATATTTATGAAAATATCACATTGCTCATTTCCCTTTTTCCTTACGATTGTATTTCTATTTCTGTTCCAAACGACACTCATTTCTCAGGAAAGTAACTGGACACATTTCAGGGGCAGCAAGCTGAACGGCATTTCAACCGAAACCAAGGTTCCAATTTCCTGGAACGACACGACCAATGTGATGTGGAAAAGCGATATCAAAGGCAAAGGTTGGGCCTCGCCGGTTGTTTACGGGGAACAAGTCTGGATATCGACCGCCACCAATGATGGCAAAGAAATGTGGGGCGAGTGCATCGACTTAAAAACCGGCAAACTGATTTATGATATCCTCCTTTTCAAACAGGACAGCGTGCACAGGAAACATTCCATCAACTCGTATGCAACTCCTACTCCATGTATTGAGGATGGATTTGTTTACTTCAACTATGGAAGCCGGGGTACTGCCTGTGTCAATACGACAAACGGGGAAATTGTCTGGAAGCGCAACGACCTGGTTGTCGAGCACATACAGGGAACCGGTGCCTCAATTATGCTCTACAAAGAAATGCTGATCGTACATTATGAAGGAACTGATTTTCAATACATCATAGCCTTTAACAAGAAAACCGGTGAAATTATCTGGCGTGCCGACCGCCCAAAAGAGCTCTATACGGGCATAGAACCTATCGGTAAGAAATCGTATTGTACCCCATTGGTTATCAATATCAATGGCAAAGATTTGATGATTTCTAATGGATCAACTGTTTGCATCGCTTACGAAATTGAGACTGGCAAAGAGGTCTGGCGCGTTGTCGGGGGTGAGGATTCATCGATTGCCATGCCGATTTATGAAGACGGGATAGTTTATTATTATACAAGCTTAATGACTCCTCCCGGTAATGGGGAAAAATTCGTAGAGCTGCTCGCCGTCGATGCAACTGGTACAGGGGACGTGACTAAAACAAATATTTTATGGCGTCACAAAGGACCAATCTTACAATTACTTACGCCTTTAATTAAAGATGGTGTAATCTATACCGTCGATACGAAAAACACATTGATCGTATTTGATGCAAAAACAGGCGCCCAGACATACACTCAAAGGTTAAAAGAGAAGTATCACTCATCGCCTCTTTGGGCTGAAGGCAAGGTTTATCTCACTTCAGTGAAAGGGGAAACATTGGTCCTTAAAGCAGGCAAAATTCCCGAAATCATTTCAACCAACAAGGTGGAAGGCGAAGTGTATGCAACATTGGCAATTGTTCAAAATTCGATATTGATAAGGACGGATACGTCGATTTTTAGGATAAAGGATAAATAAAGATCAAATGCGGGTTGCGCCACAGAATTTGTAGAGACAACTCATGCGTTGTTTAATGCTTTGGTTGTCAATTAATCTGACACGAATTTTAATCTTCAATTCGCTCTTTCCAAATTATTGGATTCCTACTCGAATGGAAGATTGCGATTATCTTTATGGAGCAACCCACGACCTGATAATAAATGACAAATGGGAATTGCTTAACGGTAAACTTTCTTAGGGTATTGTGAATCTCTTGAAATAATAGAGGTGATTTTTTTATAATTTCAAAACTGGCGTTAACGTGTTGGAAGAAAGCATCAGCCACATTTGGACTTTCATCATAATAGTACTCATAGGAGTCATCAAAATCTATTTCAGCCTCTTCTGAAATCTCAAGGCTATAGGGCCTTACCTTCATATTTTCTCTTTACTAAATCCCAATTTTTGAAAGTTGTCTTACCTTCTTCAACTCTTTTCAATCGTGCATCAAGCAATATTCTGTGTTCGATGGGTATATCAGGTGTATCTTCTTTGACATCAATTACTTCCACATAATCAAATTTCTGAATCAGATTAAGAAAAGATGCCATGTCTTTTGGGTCTTTGATATTTATTGTAAGTTCCATCATCTATAATTTACTCTTTCAAAGATATGAAATGATCCGGATTATCCGAACAATTTCAAATAGATAGTCATTCAATTTTTTGGATCGCGCCACCGACTATTAAAGAGTGTTGCATAACCCGTCGGATTGGAGTTTTGCCCTTTTCCGAACCTTCGATCGCGGACGGCTTTGTTGTTACCATTTTACCCTGGGTGGCGCGGTCCCAGATAGTTTGGCACATTGATTGGGATTTGCTTCGGGACCGCTTACCCAGGGCTATTTACGTTTATCCCCTTCGGGGATGGTATCTGGGAAAGATTTTAAAATTGTTTCCAAAAGGTTGAATTTTAATTGATTGTGCTATCAACTTTGTCTCGCACAATCACCATCCCGGCACAATCAATAGGCTGAATCGAAGATCAGCGAAGTTAAATCCCAGCATACCCTAGCCCAATGGCAACGCCTTGGGAAACGATGAAACAACAACCCATTGGCAACGCTTTGGGAAAACATGCAAAATTTTGTTTTGCGCCACAAAGTTCCGAAAAATTGCATGAACACAACAAAATGCATTACAGCACCTTCTCACTCCAGACCTGTCATTGCGCGGAGTGCGGCACAATCTAAATTTGAAGGATAAACACCTGCACTCCAAAGCAATCCCAAACTAAGAAGCACTAACCCAAAAACAATGTTTTGAAAGTGCTTCAATCATGGGATTGCCACACCAAACATTTTAATTTTGCTAACCATTTAATTCACAATCGTTTGGTTCGCAATGACAGTTCATAGAGGAAGATCATCCTAACCAAGACAGTGCTATCAACTTTGTTTTGCACTATCACCATCCCGGCACAATCAACAGGCTGAATCGAAGATCAGCGAAGCTAAAGCC
>JBAXWR010000235.1:0-11481 GCA_037128295.1 Mariniphaga sp. | reverse complement strand
AACCTGTTTTTACCCGAAAATCCCCTTTTGCAACATCCTGAAACATTGGGTCTCCTGTTACAGAATGCATATCACAACCATGTGCGGCAAATCGATCCTTGTTTTGCTTATCCGAAACAAACAGGTTGTAATCCAACTCTTTGCCCCATTTCCCATTAGCAGCAATTGCCCTTTCCATCACCGCTGGACGGTAAGCGGTAAAGACGAGGTTGTTTTTAAATACATCCCGACTATCGGTGTACCAGACATGTGGATGCAAACTATTGTTAATGACGATGTTATTGGTAGCGATCCTGTCGTATCCTTCCCGCATTTTTAAACCACCGTTCAGCAGCAGGTTGTTGTAAATCCGATATTGAGAAGAACCATCATCGAGGTCGATGTCCCAGCCATGGTCGCACCGCCAACGATTGTTTCGGATGATGTTTGGACCGACCATGTCCCAGAATGGCATATTTGGTTCTTTGGTCACTTCGGGAATCGTTTCCTTGATGTCGGGAGTCCAATAGCGGTCGCGACCCCAGGAATTAAAGCTGCCATGGTCACCGGTTTCGAGGACAGTATTGAAGATATCGCAATTCTCGATGGTATGTTCGCCAAAAGTTCCTTCGTTGATGTTGATCCCTGCCCGTGGCACGTCATAAATGGAACAGTGGTTGATCCTGATTTTGTGCGACATGGAGATATGAATGGGGGCAGTCTGCTTCTCGTCACGACCGGTCATCGTGATGAGGCAATCTTCGACAAGACAATCTTCCGGAAAATTGTCCCCGTTGAAACCCGGGGTGCGATCGACTTTCGCAAAATCCTGTTTGCCGTACCTGAACATCGGACTTCGTACTGTTGCCGGATCCCCCACAAATGCGATTCCATTAGCCCCGCTGTGGTGGATGTAACACCCACGAATGGAAATTCTTCTGTTGTAGTTGTTTACAAAAACGGTATTGCCACCCACCTGGTCAAACTCGCAATCGGTGATGCCACAATCCTCCGCTCCATTGTAAACGACCGCTCCGCCACGATAAACCGTCCAGTCGCTACGTAACAACGGTTCCTTATTGTCCATAAAAGTTCGGGCAGCATGGCGAAAGACAAACCCTTTTAGCTGGATGTTCTTCACAGGCTGTGACTTGGAACCATTGAATTCGATCAGATGGCTCAGCCTTACAATCTCTACTTTGGCAGTTTTGAGGTCTGTGGCGCTTTCCGGCATGTAATAGAGTTTTCGTTCTTTGGCATTGTAAAACCATTCACCAGGGGCATCCAACTCCTCAAAGATATTCTCCACCATTCTGTAAACCGGGTGCATCGCCGATGGCCGGTTGTTCTGCCACCCACCTTCAGAATTCAATGTTCCATCTTCCTTTTTTCCTTTGATGATCCAGTGCATATCGCCCCACAAAGCAGAGTGCATGGCATGGATATATCCCCCTTCGGGATTTTTCCAACGTGAAATCCGTTCAGGAGTTAGCGGATCGTTGGTTGGATCGGCTTTCGCACTGTGGTTGAGTTCCCAGGTATCGAACACGTTTTTACCGGCAACTGCATTGGGGAACCTCGCCATCCGTTGGCGTTCACCATTGATGTACAATTGATCGATGATAGGATTTCCGGCGATATCGGCCACAAAAATCCTATCTTTATAGGGCTTCCAATTTAGATTTAACAAACTTCCACCGCTCAGGATCGCTTTTCCTTCTTCTGCAGAACTATAAGTTATCGAGGTGTTTTTGCTGTCTTCTGCTGTAAACTTTACCGTTTGGGGCAGGTAGTATGTCCCATTGGCAAATACCACACTGACAGGTTTTTCTCCCGACAGTTTCCTGACCAGTGCCTGTGCTTTTTCAAAAGTGGCAACCGGTTTATCCTTTGTCCCGGTGTTTTTGTCATTTCCGGTAGTCGCCACATATACCGTTTGACCGTTCACCACCAAACCGCAGCACAACCCAAACAATGCAAGCACAAGGTGTTTTTTAACTATAATCATAACTAATTGATATACATTATAATATATTTCAAAATATTTCTATTTTATTTCCCTTTTCCAATTGCTCTAATGTAGTTAATTTAATTTTTCACTTTTGGACAATTCAGTCAATTTATTGCAGAAATACGATAAATGTAGGGGTAGGGTATTAATTGGATTGTGAGTGAAGAAATTTGGAGTGAGACTATCACTAATCTGTAATAATTTTGTGACGATATTTTTATATTTGAAAAATTAGTTTAACTTTGTACCCATTATTACAGTAAGTATTAAAATGATAACAATTTAAACTGATAGTATGAATGTGGTAAAAATGAATAATGATTTTATTGGATTAAGTTTGAATATAGCGCAAAATTCAATAAAACATAGCTAAATATGATATAATGCCTTTAATCGTAGTTGTACAATCCTTGCTAGCCCTTTTAAAAACCATAGGACATTATGAATATTGTTAAAAATATATATCTTAAATCAGTATTACGCTCCATTTATAAAGAAAAAACGGACAAAACTTTACTGCAATACTTTTGCAGGTGGTTTTGCTTTTTTAATTGATTTCGGAACTTTATTAATTCTGACTGAAATATTTCATTTTCATTATTTATTTTCGGCTGGGATAGCGTACATATTTGGTCTAATAATAAATTATTTTTTGAGCGTTAAATGGGTTTTTAATAGAAGGATCGTAAAAAATCGAATATTAGAACTATTCGTAATTATAGTTATTGGGCTTATTGGCTTAGCGTTAAATCAATTTTTCTTATGGATACTTACTGATATTTTGTTTGTTTATTATATTCTTTCAAAGATAATTACATCTTTTATTGTATATTTTTGGAATTTCTTTGCACGTAAAATTGTGCTTTTTCACAATTAGTATACTTAGCTATGGGAAAAAAAAATGTTATAATTATTGGTGCAGGACCTGCTGGTCTAAGCTGTGGTTTTGAACTGGTAAAAGCAGGGGTCAAAGTCGATATTTACGAAGCTTCTCCTTATGTTGGAGGAATGGCCCGCAGTTTTGAACTTTGGGGGCAGAGGGTTGATATGGGACCGCACCGTTTTTTCTCTAAAGAAAAACACATTAACGATTTCTTTATTAGCCTTGTCAAAGATGATTATACTTTGATCAATAGATTAACTCGTATTTATTACCTAAACAAGTTTTTCAATTATCCGATCAAGCTCTTTAATGTGCTCAGGAATCTTCCATTGATTACAATTGCTTAGATTCTTTGGGAATACGTAAGAGTCAAAATATTCCCTTTTAAGAATCCAAGTACCTTTGAAGAATGGGTTTCGGATAGGTTCGGGCGTAAGCTTTTCGAGATTTTTTTCAAAAATTACTCTGAAAAACTTTGGGGGATACCATGCTCTAAAATTGATGCCGACTGGGCGGCTCAGCGGATAAAATCTCTTTCACTCTGCGAAGCAATAATCCATTCGATTGTTGGCAATAAAGAGAACAAGCATAAAACATTGGTCGACCAGTTTGCATATCCAAATAATGGAACTGGTGATTTGTATGAGCGGGCAGCGGCTTATATAATAGCACATGGTGGAAATGTCAACTTAAAAATGCCTGTAAAACGAGTGGTTCAGGATATTACAGGTAAAGTTACTGGGATTGAACTTAAAGACGGAACTGTAAAAATAGCTGATCATATTGTTTCGACTATGCCGTTAACCCTAATGGTCAAGGAATTGCAGAATGTTCCACAAGATGTATTGCAAGCCTCGGAAAAACTCTATTTTCGCAATACAATCTTAGCATATCTTGAGGTGGATTCTATTGAATTATTCAGTGATAACTGGATTTATGTTCATTCGCCTGAGGTGAAGCACGGTCGCATCACTAATTTTCGGAATTGGAGCAAAGAGTTGTATCGAGATAAAAAAACGACGATTCTTTGTATGGAATTCTGGGCATTCGACAAGGATCCCATCTGGACAGATAAGGATGAAAACATTGCTGAACTTGCTAAAAAGGAGATTCGCTTGTTAAAACTAATTCCGGGCAGCGCATTAATAATTAATACGTTTATACTACGGGTTCCTCGATGTTATCCTGTATATGAAACAGGGTATCAAGTAAATCTGAAAAAAGTTGAGAACTGGCTTGATTCGATTGAGAACCTAATACCAATCGGCCGTTATGGTGCTTTCAAGTACAACAATCAAGATCACTCGATTTTAATGGGAATACTTGCTGCTGACAAGATTACGCAGGGGCTTGATATTAACCTGTGGAAAATCAATACCGATGTGGAATACCAAGAGGAAATGAAAATAAAAGATGTTCTTCTACAATAATATCATTATCGCAAACGATGAAATGTATAAGTGCAAAAATCAGGATCATTTGAGGCTTATCACCTTAACATGGGTAAAATAATAATTTTAGTAGAAAATGCAACATTTCGATTGTTAATATTAACGAAGAATATCATGAGCAAAAATGCCTTTTATCACCAACTAACAAATCCACTTTTAATTTCTTTTTTCCTTTTAACTCTGCTTACTTTAGTTTCTTATGGCAATATGGGACAAGATGAGGGAATGTGGAGCTATATTGGGAGAGTATGGATTCAGGATGGCATACCACCTTATGTTGGCGCTGTTGAAAACAAAACACCAGGTATCTTCGAATTGAATGCAATTTCATTTTTTTTATTTGGTGTTAATATTTTCTTTCTAAGAGGGCTTGGAGTTTTATCAATATTGCTAACTTCACTAATAGTATATTGCATAGGCAGAAAATTGCATAGCAATTCGGCTGGAATATTTGGCATGTATATTTTGGGTTTATCAATGGCATGGGACTTATTAAATGGAGCTTATACTGCTCAAACAGAAACATTTATGATCTTATTTTCCACTTTATCCTTTTATTTTATTATTCAAGGAAAAGATAGTCGAAAATGGAAATATTGGTTCTTGTTGGCAGGCCTTTCGATGGGATTTGCGATAGCATTTAAGCAAATAGCATTAATGACAACAGTTGCCCTATTCTTATTTTTAATTGTATTTCCAACTTCAAATCTAACGAAACGAAACAAGTTCTTTGGGTTAATCCTATTGGGTTTAGGAATTTGCATCTCAACATTTTTCAGTCTAATACCCCTCCTTTTAAGCGGTGTTTCAATAAAGGAATACATTGATGGTGCGTGGCTTATCTTACTAAATAAAGGATCTAGTATTGGGGGGATTAAAGGTCGGATTTTTGGTTTTTTTGCTGTTTGGGAATATTCTCGAATAGTTGTTTTTTATCCATGTTTATCTTTGTTTTTCTTGCAGAGCAATTTACTAAAAAATAAATATTTCATAGGATTACTCATTTGGTTACTATTTGATTTCATAGGAGTGAATTCATCGGGTTATTATTTTGGTCATCAAATTAAGCAACTTATGCCAGCTTTATCGATAATCATTGGCATTTTACTAGGGAATCTGCTAATTAATCTCAAAAGTGACAAAGCAACATATTCTAAATACGTATCAATTATAATATTGACTATTATTATTACTATGTTTCCATATCAATTGGTTTTTCAAAATGGATATCTATTATTACGTAGTCATTCAAATACAATTTCCGATAAAGAGATTGGAACTTGGTTAAGAGATAATACAAAAAAGAAGGAATATGTTTATGTATTTGGCGGTCAAAGTAGCCCAATTTTGTCTTATTCCGAAAGGGTTTCGTCAAGTAAACACTTCAGTGAAATATTTATTACTACGAAAACAGAAAAAGATTTATTATTTTCGGATTTAAAGGAAAAACCTCCTGTATATATTCTTAAGCGCAGCTCCCCTTCCTATTCTGGGGAAAGGAATTATGAGGATGCTAGGATTGATTCTTTAATGAACAATTACACCTTGCTGCAGAGTAAAGGCGTCTGGGATATATACATGCGAAATTAAATATAGATCATACTTGATTTTTCCATTAACTTTAAACTTACATTTAGGAGTTAAATTATCCTTCTTGTGAAAGTGTTTGACCAATGTTAAAATTAGCGGATCGACCTTTATACTTTTTGGCAACATTCGACCTATTACTGCGTATTTATTTTCTAATAGAAATTGTATTTTACTTTTATTTCAAAATTGTTTAAATTGAAATATTTTTAAAACTGCTTTTCAGTTTTTTTGTCAATCCCCCTTGGTTGTAACGAGGAATTTATGGTTTATCGTTTATAACGATAATTTGGATTGGAAAACAACTCATTGTTTGAAGCAAGGTTCATCCAACTAAGTTTTAGCCATATACATGTAATTTATTGAATAACAACACATTAAAATTTGATCCTTATCTGTTACAAGCTTTTACCAAATGCCTTTCCCGTTCGAATGATGGAGTTTTGTTATATCAGCTTTACTCACAGCCGTTTCATGCAATTTCAACTTCCTCGTTGTTGGGCACCACAAAATGATTTGAAGATTAACAAGGCTTTCGTTTACGACGGTTATCCCCTCGGTTTTACCATTCGGGTTGTGATTTCCTATCGCGGTAAAACGAGCGATTGGAAATCGCTCAATACTCACGTGGTCTTAAACGGGATTTTGGCAGTTGTCCTAAAATACGAAGCTCCATCAAATCAATAATTTAGTACGCTTTTCTATATTTTAAGATGCTTTTCCGAAAAGTTTCTGTAAAAGTGGCAGACATCAGAGAAAAAGGATTTATTTACTTTGAAAATCCTTACATTTGAATACAGAAATTTGGACATGAATATTGAAGCGGTAAGATTGATTTTAATTGACAGAGTCTAATGCATTGATTAATATGACAATCAGGACAGTGAAACTAGACATATACAATATGAAGGTTTCTGGCAGTTAAAATAAAAACACGATTATGAGGACCCCTTATTGGATGAAACAGGTTATCGGCACCGGCACCTTCTTTTTAATTCTGTTTTTAAGTGCAGGCCGGATCGGCTATTGGCAGGGATGGGTTTATGTGGCAATTGGTTTTGTAATGGTCATATTGAACAATACTGTGCTTCAGATCGATCCTGAATTGTCGAAAGAACGCTCCAAACCTGGAGAAAATACGAAACAATGGGATAAGGCCATTCTGGGACTCTCTTTCCTGGTAACGATTTCTATGTATATCGTTGCTGGACTTGATTCCGGCCGTTATCATTGGTCACCTGATTTTCATATTGGTCTTTATATTTTGGGGATCATCCTTACTGCTTCGGGGCAATTGTTATTTCTGGTTGCCCAAAAGCAGAACAAGTTTTTTTCAAGTACAGTCAGGATTCAAACTGAATGAAACCATCCAGTTTGAAAGACAGGACTATAAAAGATTGTCAGGCATACGGCATACATGGATATGATTTTTTAGTCGGTAGGATTTCCATTGATCTTTGGTTCATTGTGGGGTTTAATTCCAGTTTTGGCATTGGTTATCCTTTTTATAATCAGAACCGATCTCGAAGACCGATCTTTATACGAAGATTTGAAGGTATATCGCGAGTATTCCGTGGGAATGAGGAATAAAATAATCCCAACATTTGGTAAAGAAATGAAGTTGTCTATATTTAAGTTTACATTATTAATAAACATTTGATCTTATGCCATTTTTCGGTAGGTAGAGCGGTCCCGAATTTGCATTTCGGGACCGTTTAACCGTAAAATTCAACCCTTTTGATGAACCAGGTCACAAACTGGTATAATGGTATTCGTCTGTAGGGAAAATGCTCCACAGGATAAATACTGGTTTATTCCTTTCTGAGAGGTATTTATCGTCCACCACTATGTCACCTAAAATCCGTAAACCTGGAATTCATGAATCGAATAACCGTATGAAGTTCCTCGTGCAGTACCATACATGCGGATATAACGTCCTCTACCGGAAACTACCATAGAATTGGCCAGGATTCTATTATCGGTCACTTGATGAATGGTGGTCCAATTCACCTGGTCATTGGAAGTCTGTATCTGATAATCCCTGCCAAAAGCGAACTCCCAAATGATCGTTACAGATCGGATGTTTTTGACTTGACCAAGATCAACCTCAAGCCATTGGGGATCACTATAAGCACTTGACCAGCGAGACGATGCATTTCCATCTACGGCATGTTCCGGAAGCAGGTAAGGTACTTCATTGGAGGATGACCTTGCACCTTTTAAAAGAGCCAGATTTGATATAGTGGGTGTAGCAATATCGATATGCTTCGATGTCATCCACAACCATCCGCTATCGTCTCTACCTTCATGAAAACAATACAAGGTACCATTGAAAACAACAAGTGCAGGTGGCCCGGTTGTACAAAATACATTTCCATTCAACTCCATCTTTTCATCCAAATGCCAATTTTCACCATCATAGGTACCACACCAAAGATAACTATGGTCGCGCCCCTGACGAATACAAAACAACCCATTTGCATATTCGATTGCTGCGGGTCCGTCACTATTTATTCCGTAGGCATCAGCCGCATTAGGACAAAGTGCTTCATTAATCCAATTCGAGCCATCGAAAGCAGTATGCCAGGTCCGGTCGCCGGCCCTTTCCCTTTGATGGCGAACCATCTGATCAATAGCCAATCCTGCATCAATCGAATCTCTTACATCTCCCGCCAAAGGAGCAACGGCGGATGCTACATCCAATACAAGCTGCACAACTTGAATTGCATCCCGATCCATTGGAAGCGATTCAATGATATCGTCAATCAATTTTAGATCACTACGTTTCAGTTCTTCATCGGCTCCTTTATAAAAACAATGAAGATAATTGCGAAAGACGGTTAGGGAAGGTGTTCCTCTCATGTGAATGTTCCGGATTTGGATTTCAGGGGTCCATCTAAATCCATCTGCTGTTGAGGTACACATCAGATTTCCCCCGTTATACCCGCCACCCTGATAAACTATCCACAATCTATTGTTCCAAACTGCAACTGAAGGAGAGTACGAAATACCATATTTTGGAGCAACTTCAATATTGGCCCAATTCCCCCAACTGTCCATCGTTCTGACTCTTAACTGATCATTGGGGTCATGATAGACAAGATAAAGTTTGTTGTTGAATACAGCAGCGGCAGGTGAATCTTTTATTCCATAATAGGTTCCTGATGGAAACCTCTGATCCTCCGACCAGCTATAACCATCAAATGTCGAAAACCAAATCAACCCATCATTCCTTCTTCCCTGATGAAACAAATAAATCTTATTATTGAATACAACCGCCGCAGGAGAACCTGAGGTACCAATTGCATCATCATCATTCGGGATCAAACGATCATTTGTCCAATTATTCATTTTTTTGCCCTCCAAATTAAATTAGTGAAATTATTTTGGTGATAAACAATAAGAGGATAATAATGTTTTATTCCCATTACAATAAACTGAATTTATTAACCACCCTTATCAATGCCCAATATGCTCACTCGTTGTTTACCGTAAAAAATGTCTCCGGTTGTAAACCTTTCTGACAGATAACTGTTTCAGATCAATAATCATTTAAAAATGTTCATTATGAAGAAACTAATTGCAGAATTTATCGGGACTTTTTGGTTGGTTTTGGGCGGTTGTGGAAGTGCTGTCTTGGCTGCTGCCTATCCTCAGTTGGGAATCGGATTTGTCGGGGTGTCTATTGCTTTCGGATTAACTGTTGTCACCATGGCTTATGCGATCGGTCACATTTCAGGTTGCCATTTGAATCCTGCCGTGTCGATCGGACTTTGGGTAGGTGGCCGTTTCGACAAGAAAGACCTATTACCTTACATCGCTTCACAAGTGTTGGGCGGTATTGCTGGGGCTGGCATTTTGTACCTGATCGCAAGTGGGAAAGCAGGATTTGAAATTGGCGGGTTTGCGGCTAATGGATATGGCGAACATTCGCCCGGCGGATACAGTATGCTTTCAGCATTAATTACTGAAATTGTAATGACCTTTTTATTTTTGGTTATCATTTTAGGTTCGACCCATTCAAAAGCTCCGAAAGGTTACGCCGGATTAGCAATTGGTTTAGGTCTGACATTAATTCATTTGATTAGTATTCCCGTAACCAATACATCCGTAAATCCTGCCCGTAGTACAAGTCAGGCACTCTTTGCCGGAGATTGGGCTTTGGGTCAGTTGTGGTTATTTTGGGTAGCACCGATCGTTGGCGCGATCCTGGCAGGAATTGTTTATAAATACATATCCCCGGAGCAAGAATAAAATCTACAATTTGCCGCCATTTCGGTCACTCCCAAACATCGTATGGCGGCAAATATTCTTTCAACCCAGTATAACGTGAAGTGGCCTAACATACAACACGTTCCATCAAATCACGAAATATGAAAAATTTACTAATTGCTATTTTAATACTCATTTCGGGCACTATCAATGCCCAGAATGTTCAGAAAGTCATGTCAGGAAGAATTGACCATCTCGAAAACTTTCCATCAAAGCTGGTAGAACCCAGAAGTGTTGACATATGGTTGCCTGAGGGTTACGATGGCAAAAAGAAATTTGATGTCCTCTATATGCACGACGGACAAATGCTGTTCGATTCGACAACAACCTGGAACCACCAATCGTGGAACGTTGACGATGTCGCTTCCAAATTAATGAACGATAAGAAGATACAAAATTTTATCATTGTTGGCATTTACAGTATCGGCGAAAAACGCCATGCCAATTACTTTCCACAGCAACCCTTTGATAACCTGACAAAAACAGAAAAGGATACTGTCGTTAAACAGCTTCAGAAATCGGGTAGGACATCCGAGATATTTCAGCCCAACTCCGACAACTATTTGAAATTCATTGCTACTGAACTTAAACCTTTGATTGACAAGAATTACGCAGTTTACACTAACCGGAAACATACCTATATTGCGGGCAGCAGCATGGGCGGTTTGATCTCGATGTATGCTATTTGTGAGTACCCTTCCATATTTGGAGGTGCTGCCTGTCTTTCAACACATTGGCTTGGGACATTTTCGCCGGACAACAATCCGGTACCGGAGGCTTTCATCAAATACCTTAAGAACAATTTACCTAAACCCAAAAATCACAAAATCTATTTTGATTGTGGAGATAAAACGTTGGATGTTTTCTATCCACCTATCCAGAAAAAAGTCGATGAGGTGATGATGTCAAAATGCTATACCAATAAGAATTGGATGACCCAGTATTTCCCAGGAAAAGACCATAGCGAAAAATCATGGAATGAGAGATTTGAGATTCCGCTAAGGTTCCTTTTTAAACGCTAATCATTTAATATTTTGAAACTCAATAAATTAATATTGGTGAGAATAATATAAATATGAATCAGGCTTTTATTGAAGTCCTAATTCATTATCTTTTATATGTCGGTTTGGTTAAATTGAATTTAAATGACTATGTTTGTTTGAAATGTACTTTTAAAAACGACACATATGAGCTATTTATACAAACCAAAACCGGAAGACAAATTAAAAGCCGACTTTCTAAGAAGAAACCAAAAAGCGCTTAGTGACCAGTTCGATTCTCATGAATTTAAAATCTGG
>JBAXWR010000234.1:0-11484 GCA_037128295.1 Mariniphaga sp. | reverse complement strand
GAGATAGGCAACTTTGATTGAATCACCTCGCATCGCTTTTACAAAGAAATTGGGCAATCCTCCCCTGATCATCAGTTCATTAAAATTGTTTTGATTTGGATTTTCTTTAATAATTCCAAATGAATGGAATGCTATACAAACGGTGAAGACGATAAGAACAAGCGAATTTTTCAGGTTCATTTTATTATTCTTTGATAAAGATTTTGATTGAAAGGTTAAATGTCTATTGCCACGAAGACACTAAGGCACAAAGAGTCACAAAGATTTGAAATTATGTATTTTAACCTTAGTGATACTTTGAGTCTTCGTGTCTTTGTGGCATTATACTAAATCTTGGAATAACAATTACTTATTTTTTTTATCTTTACTTAACCTCGATGGTATCGCCTGTGATCTTAATTGTTTTTGAAACAGAATTGTTGCCCGAGGATGCGCCCCCAACCTTGATTTCATAAGAACCGGCTTCGACCATTTGTTGTTTGTCAACATTGGTAATTGCAAAATCCGCTGGAGTTATGGTAAAACTGACTGTTTTCTGCTCACCTTTTTTAAGCATTACCCTTTTAAACCCTTTTAAAGCTTTCATCGGAACCTGGGTCGATGCTGTTTTATTGGAAACATACAGTTGTACAACCTCTTCACCATCCATCATACCAGTATTCTTAACATCTACATTGACAGTTACCGGGTATTTTGTATCAAAAGTTCCGGTACAATTCAAACCACTGTAAGCAAAGGTTGTATAGCTTAAGCCATATCCAAAGGGATATAAAGATGTACCGTTAAAATAGCGGTAAGTACGTCCCTTCATGTTGTAATCTGAAAAAGCCGGTACGTCATTCACCGATTTGTAGAAAGTGACCGGCAATCTTCCGGAAGGGTTCATCTCGCCAAACAGCAATTTTGTGAGTGCGGTTCCTGTACCTTCGCCAGGATAAAAAGCCTGAACAATGGCAGGTAAGTTCTGGTCTTCCCAGTTCATCGAGATGGCACTTCCACTGAAATTGACAAAGACAACAGGCTTACCGGTTTTGTGAAGGTCCATCAGCAAATCTTCCTGAACTTTGGGAAGATCAAGAGAAGTACGGTCACCATGAGAGAACCCGTCAATGACCAATGGCATCTCTTCACCCTCAAGATCGGCTGAAATACCTCCGCAGAAGATGACCACATCGGCTTTGGCAGCGGCATCCAGTGCTTCCTGCTGATAGTCGCGTGACATTTCAGACCATGATAAAGTGGCTGACGGCTCAATACTGTTTGTGTATGGGGAAGAGTTCACACGTAATTCCGCCTTGATCTGATATTCCCTCCCTTTCTCAAGTTCAACCCCCTTTTTCGTAATCGCCACATCATTGATCTTCAGTCTTGTATTTCCATCGAACTGGTAAGTTGCAGTTTTTTGAGGAACCAATGTGCCGGTCCAACGCACCGAGAACTGATCTTCAACCAGATTGCTGATGGGCGATTTTACCCAATAAAAATCAATTTTTGAATCCGTCCTGACAAGTTTAGGTGCGCCTTCAAATCTTGGATTATTGTAATATTCTGCCTTGAGTCCCTTTACAAGTTTGTTGTTTTCCATATGGAACAAGCAATTCTCACTAATAATTTCAGGGTCTGTAAAAACACCTGGAACGATAGGGCACCCGGGAGTATAAATCACATTTTGGGCTCCTAATTTTTCGGTTAATGCTTTCAAAGGAGTGACAGGGTGTATCGGTTCACCGTTGTAATTGCCGATAAGGATCGCAAAATTATTGGCATTCGGGCCGATAAGAGCCACCTTCTTGACATTCTTTAAAGGAAGAATTCCGTTATTTTTAAGAAGCACCAACGATTTTTCGGCAGCTTCGAGCGAGAGTTGGAGGTGTTTCTCGGAACCGACAACTGAGAAGGGGATTTTGTTATATGGTACCTGATCGTTCGGATCGAACATTCCAAGCATAAAACGGGCTTTGAACAATCTCCTTACAGATGTATTGATATCACTTTCGTTGATGATACCTACTTTAATTGCAGAATCGAGGTTGTTGGTCAGGAAAGCGCGGCTTGTTTCGCAGTTCAGGTCTGTTCCGGTTGACAATGACCATCCCCATGCCTGGGTTGAGGTGGGAACTACATAATGTGCATTTTTGGTGTAGAAATCGGAGATCGCCCCACAATCCGAAACGACGTATCCGCTAAATCCAAAACGGTTGCGAAGGATATTGCTGAGCAGGATGTCGTTTCCACAGCAAGGTTTATCGCGAAACCGGTTATAGGCGCACATCACCGACAGTACATTTGCCTCCTGAATAACTGACTTGAATGCAGGGAGATAGGTGTCGAATAGATCGTAGTCGTCAACAAAGATATTGTCAGTATGCCGTGTAAATTCGGGGCCACTGTGAACCGCGTAATGTTTGGCAGTGGCCACAGTTTTCAGGTATTTTGGGTCGTTACCCTGAAGCCCTTTGATAAAATTGACTGCCATACGGCCGGTCAGGTAGGGGTCTTCACCATAGGTTTCCTGTCCACGTCCCCAACGCGGATCCCTGAAAATATTGATGTTTGGGGTCCAGAAAGTCAAGCCTGTGTAGATGCTCCTGACATTGTTGCCAATGAAATAATTGTACTTTGCCCGGGCCTCATCGCTAATCACATCGCCGACACGAAACATCAGATCCTGATCGAAAGTGGCAGAAAGTCCGATGGCCTGAGGGAATACAGTTGCTTTTCCGGCCCTTGCCACACCATGCAAACATTCGTTCCACCAGTTGTACGCGGGAACACCCAATCTTTCAATCGGTTCGGCAGCATTGAAGAGTTGTGTCACTTTTTCTTTTATTGTCATCCGCGAAACAAGGTCTTTTACCCTCTCATCGACAGATAATTGCGTGTTTTGATAGGGAAGTAGCGGTTTGTTCTGGCCAAAACTGGAACCACAAAGCAACAGGATTGCGAGTCCGGCTACTGGAAATAATTTGAGTCTCATTTTAATTATCATTTTGGTTGCTTAATTTGTGCAATATTATCAATAATATTGCTGTATATAAAGGAATATACAAAAAAGGTTGCCTTTTTTAGGGGCAACCTTTTTACTTGAGTGATTAATAACCTGGGTTTTGTTTGATCTTTGGATTCTGGTCGATAACCGCCTGTGGAATTGGGTTCATGTACATATTGGCGGTAAAAGTAGCCGGGTGGTTCAGTGGGATCACCTGATAGACCCAAGCACCTTTATTGTCAGTTGGAGAGGAATTTGTGATTTTCATTGCATGTTTGTCCACATTCATCACAATTTCAGCTTGTTTCCAGCGGATGATATCAAAGAACCTGTTGCCCTCGTAAGCAAGTTCTACCCTTCGTTCGCGGCGGATCACAGCACGCATAGCCGTTTTATCCAAACCAGCGGCCACATCTTGCAAATTTGACCTTCTCCTGATCAGGTTGACCGCATTATACACTGAAGCATCGGGACCAACAGCTTCGTTTTGCGCTTCCGCATAGTTCAACAAAACCATCGCATACCTGTAGAAAATATAATTTTGTCCACTGGCCGAGCCACCACGCGGAGCATCAGGGTTTAATTTCTTTTTTGAATAATAAGCTGTGTTTCCGACATCGTCGCTGGCAAAGTCAATTTGGTTTTTAGAAGGGTGGACAGCATCTATCCTCGTGAAAATGGTATCGACCTTGGCCATCCAATCAAGTTTGTAGGGTGCCCCATCATAAACGATAAAATCATAAAACCTTTTTTCCCTGCCAACATATGGTTTTTGCGGGTCGTAACCTGATGTTGGGTCGGTAATGAGTTTGCCATTTGCCATACAATACTGATCAACAAGCTCTTGTGTAGGACAATAATTCCCCCATGTATAATAGACATTGTTTATCCATACCGGCCCACCAAATTGTTCATAGTTGGAACCCATTGTAACAGCCACAACCTGACGGTCCCAGATAACTTCGGAGTTATATTCGTTGGATGCCCGCCATAAATTTGGAAGGTCTGGAAATAGTGAATAGGAGCTTCCATAGGTATCGATAAACTGTTTGTTTGTAGCGGCGGCCTTTGCCATACGTGCCGGGTCGGCAGTTTTAAAACTTATGAGACCATTTGGGTCGCTGACAGCAGGGGCAGAATTGAACAATGGGCTGGCTACATACAATTCAAGCCATCCTTTTAAGGCAAGTGCTGCCCCTAATGTAGCTCGTCCTGCATTCTTATCGCCATTGGAATATTTCACTACCAATGCCTGGTTTTTAACTACCGAGTCCAACTGGGTTGTGATGAAATTAAAGGTTTCCTCGAATGTTTTTCTAGGATTATAAATCATTGTACTATCCATTGTTGTACGGTCAAGAGGGGTCGTTATTATAGGCAACCCTCCCACATGCAGAAACAATTCACTGTAAAAATAGGCCCTCAGGAACCTGGCTTCGTCTAATCTTTGTTTTAAATAGGTTGCCGAGAAGTTGGCGGAATTTCTTTTCAATTCCTGAATAAAAGTATTGCACTTCCTGACTCTTCTAAATGCGCTATTCCATTCAGAAAAATCTGTCGGACCCGATGTGCCGCCCCAGACCTCAAAACCGCTGGCTGTAGGGGTAAGAATACCTTTTTTCCAATTGAAGGAAGTGTAGTAAAAACCCGCATCGTTATCGTCGGTAAAATTGTCGAGATTCTCGGGTTCATTCCCTTTATTGGGTACCTCGCTATAAATATTGTTCAGGAAAATATCCGCGTTCCCTTCCGAAGCCCATTGTGTAGCATCGGTCAATTTTGCTTTATTGACATTATCAAGAAAGTCTTCCTGTTTACATGAATAGGCAACAACCAGGAGAAAGGCAATGACAATAAGGAAACATGTCTGAAATAATTTGATATAAGGTTTCATATTCATAATTTTTTAATATTTAGAAAGTTACGTTTATGCCAAAGGTTGTTACCTTTTGATTCGGGTAAGCGGTCTCCTTATCGGTATAACCGATTTCCGGATCCATAAATTTCAGTTTGCTAAGGGTAAAAATATTCTGTGCCGAACAATAAACCCGGACAGATTGTATTTTCATGGCCTTTGTAATGTTGGATGGAATCGTGTAACCCAAAATTGCAGTTTTCAACCTGAGGAAACCAGTACCCATCATCCAAAAATCAGATCCTTGCGTATTATTTGTGTAAGGAGCCTGGGTAGCCCTTGGGTATTTTGCACCCTGGTTTGTTGGTGTCCACCTGTTGTTCATATATTCGTTGGTCGTATTGCTGCTGTTATTGGCGAAGGGCAGTGTCTGAAAAGTGGAATTTATGCTCAGGCTGACCAAGGCCGATCCTTGAAAAAACAGGCTTGCATCGAAACCTTTCCAAGTAGCAGTTGGCGTAAAACCGTAACTAATAAGTGGATAAACCGGGTGGCCGATAGCAGTTTCGTCATTTGCATCTATTTTTCCGTCAGGAATACCTGCCGGGCCGCTTAAATCGGCATATTTTATATCCCCAGGGTGCAATTCGCCAAATTGAGCGATTGTATAACCATCAGTGGCATTAATTATCCCATCATTGTTTTTATCCTCTGCGGTAGTGAATAGTCCCAATGCATGGTAACCAAATGGGGCACCGAATGCCCTGCCTGTCCTGCTCCGGTTTGGATTATTGCGTGTTGCCGCTGTTTCAAAAATCTGGACCATTTTGTTGGTAGCATAACTAAAGTTTCCAGTAATTCCCAATACAACCCCATTTTTGAGTTTGTAGTTGCTTCCGGTAACAAATTCAAAACCATGACTTTCCATGATCCCTGCATTTTCCTGCGACAAACTTAGACCATATTCAACCGGTACTTTTACCGCAGGTGCCAGGAGCATCCCAGTCCTTCTTTCATGAAAATAATCAGCTTCAATGGTCAGGAGTCCTTTCCACAAGGTTGCGTCCAGGCCCACATCGCTTTTCGTTGCAATTTCCCAGGTAATATTGGGATTTGCCTCCGTTGAAATCGATGAACCCTGTACCATATTTCCTGTGCCAAAAGCATAAGCATTCCCGGCCAGGTTATATCCGCTCAAATACTGGTATGCAGAACCTGCAAGATTACCTGATTTTCCCCATGAGGCCCTAAGTTTCAGGTTTTCAATGAAACTATATTTTTTCATGAAATCTTCCTGCGATACTCTCCATCCCAACGAAAACGCTGGAAAATAAGCCCAGCGTTTGCCAGGTGCAAAATAATAATGCCCATCGTAACGTCCTGATGCTTCGGCCATGTATTTGCCACCGTAAGTATAACCAAACCGATATACATAACCTATCTGGCTGCCTGTTGCGGAAGAACCATCGTTGCTGAAATCTGTTTTGGACGAGCTTCCCATGCCCAATTCATCAATATTAATGGCATAATTGTCCCTGCGTGCATTGAAAATTTCGTATTTATTGTTGCGCGATTCTGCAACCAACAAACCGGTTATGTCATGTTTACCAAATGTATTGTGATAATTAACAAAACCTTGGAACGTAAATACTTGATTTTTAGAATATTCCTGGCTCAACCATGTATAGCTTGGTGATCCGCCTTCGTTTGCGGATATTTCTGTTGCATATGAATATGGGGTTGTGTTGAGATTTTGGGATGAAAAATAAAAAGGACGGTGCCAGCTCTT
The DNA here is from genome assembly GCA_037128295.1 of Mariniphaga sp. Lineage (GTDB taxonomy): Bacteria > Bacteroidota > Bacteroidia > Bacteroidales > Prolixibacteraceae > JAAFHB01. The sequence goes on along the minus strand of JBAXWR010000234.1, from coordinate 4,851 downwards.
TATGGTCCTTTGGTTTGGATCGTAACTGAAATTGGCCTTAACACTTAACCCTTTGACAAAAGGCATTTGCTGCTCGATGGAAATGCTTGTCAATAACGTGTTATTGTCATTTTTCACATATCCCCCCGAATTGAGCACACCTACCGGCGAACGGCCAGCAAATTCACCCCATTGTCCGGTGCTGTAATAAATGCTTTTGATTGGGATAAATTTGTAACCGCTCCTGAAAAGACCTGATGCACTTTCCGCAGGGTCAACTGTATTTGTATTTTCTATGGATCCGATTAAGGCAAGTACCACTTTTGTGGTATTCGTAACCTGGGTCTCCAGGTTCATATTGTAATTGTAACGGCCATAGTTCATTGGATCGAACATTGCTTTCTGTTTGAAAAAACCCAATCCGGCAAAATATTTGATTTTTTCGGAACCACCGCTAATTTGAAGATTGTAATTTTGTACGGGTGCGGTCAGTTTCACATATTCGGATGGATTGCTATTGGGATATTTATCCGGATCCTTAGCATGTAAGTTATCATAGTCGCTGATCATTGCCTGATCAAATGGAAGTTGGCTACCGGCAGGAATTTTACCAAGGTAATCGTTTAAATAGGCTTCGTTCCGTAAGCTCATATATCCCTTGGCATCCAACAATTCTGGATAGTAGTTATAGGTTGGTGCCTGAATGCCATAGTAAGTATCGAATGTCAATGTTGGTGCACCTGTTTTTCCTTTTTTGGTTGTAATCAGGATTACGCCGTTGGCTCCACCTAATCCATAAGGTGCAACAGCCGATGCATCCTTTAATACCGAAATGGATTCGATCGTATTTGGGTCAATCTGATTAATATTGGCCCGGATAATCCCATCAATTACGATTAAAGGGGCATTGTTCCCTGTGGTAGCAATACCGCGGATGTGTATATCAGGGCTGTCAGAGCCAGGTTGGCCGCCATTTGGTCTCATGCTCACACCTGCCATCTTACCTGCAATTGATTGTGAAATGTTGGCAACGGGAGTTGCAGCAACAGCCTCACCTTTTAGTGTGCTTACTGAACCTGTCATTGTTGTTTTTTTCTGGATGCCATATCCAACAGCAATAATCTCTTCGATTCCGACAGTCTCCTCCTCCATCGCAACGGTTACCGTTTTTTTGTTCCCAACTGCAACTTCCTGGGTCTTCATCCCAACAAAAGAAAATTGCAAGGTTGCATTTTCCGGAATATTCGAAAGTGTATAACCCCCATTTGCTTCGGTAACAACGCCGATAGTGGTTCCTTTGACAATTACAGAAACACCAGGCAACGAGCCACCCGACTGATCGGTAACTTTACCTGTTACTGTTTTGCCCTGTTGTTGGGCGGATGCCATCGAAACAACCTCACCATCTTTGTGAATAATGATCAATTTGTTGTTGATAGTGTAGGTCATTCCGGTTCCAGACAGTACGTCGTCGAGAATCTTATTGGCCAATTGGTTGTCGGCATTAATATCAACTTTTCTTGTTAGATCAATTTGGTTGACATTGTAAAAAAAGGAAAACTCCGACTGTTTTTCGATGCTTTCGAAAATCTGGCCCAATGTGAGGTTTTGCCCCGCAACTTTTAACCTCGTAGTTTGAGAATAGGTTGCAGCCGATAATTGGACCATTGCAACGAACAGGAATAGTGTAATTAGTTTCATAATTCGGAAAATTTGAGCAAAATCGTCATATGACTTACCGCTCTGGTGAATCCATTTTATTTTCATATTTTTGTAATGTTAAGACAATTAATACTATTTTTTTTAATGGTAATTGATTGTGAAGGCGGGCTGTTGTGGCGACAGTCCGCTTTCGTTTTTTTCTTGAAAAGGTGAACGTTTAAAACTATTTACATAGGCAGTGGTTTTAATAGGTTAATTAATTGATTTATAAGTTAATGCAAATTCTCTAAATGTTGTTTTGCTGTAATTGACCGGAGATGTCATTCTTATGGCATCGAGTACCTGCCAGATTGTCTCCTGATTCTTGAACCGGCCTGAATACGAATAGGTCTGGAGTTTTTTATCTGTATAAGTCAGTTTTACATCGTACCACCGTTCCAATCGCTTCACCAATTCGGGAAAGGGTATGTTTTTGAATATAAATTCCCCATCCTTCCATGCCAGTTCCTTATCAATGTCGGTAGGTTTGATCGTGTATCTTTTTGCACAGCGGTCGAGGAGAAATTTTTCACCAGGTTTCATTTCGATCTCCCTGGTGCAATTCTTGATGTTGAGGATAATTTTCCCTTCAGCAAGCGTGGCAGAAATATAGTTGTCTTCATTATAATTGCAAACATTCAATCGTGTCCCGGTAACGCGGATTGTGAAATCCCTTGTCTGGACTAAAAATGGATGTTCAGCATCAGGTTTGACCTTAAAAAAAGCTTCACCTGTCAATGTGACACTTCTGTTTTGAGGGGAGAAATTACTTGAATAGGACAATTCGCTCCCAGAATTCATATTGATTTCTGTCCCATCGGCCAACAGCAATTTTGATTTCGACCCTAATGGCACTGAAAAGACTTGCATACTTTCAGGTTGACCAACTGTTTTGTTTTGAATTAAAATATTGATAGCCAATCCAACAATTATTATTGCAGCAACCGAAGAAACCCATCTGATGATCTGTATCCGGGATCTCTTGCTCTTTTCGTATTGATTTTTATAAAACAGGAGGAGTTGCTGGTCTGCTTGATCCTTCACGACCCTGGCGGAGTCCCATACATCCTTGATTGCGAGGAAATCGCTCTTGTTCTGCGGATTAAGTTCGATCCATTCCAGCAATCCAGCACATTCGCTTTCGCTGCATGTACCGTTAAGATGGCGGACAATCAAGCTTTCTATTTCGTTCGAATCCTTCAAGACGATAGTTTTTGTTTGTTTGGTTAGGATAAGACAACCTGGGGCCAAAAACTACGTCAATAAGATTTTATTTTTTTTCTGAAAAGGAAAAGAAGCATAAGGGATTTTATGGCGATTTTTTCTTTTAGGATCAAAAGTGCCCTGAAAATACGCGTCTCAACCGTCCGTATCGGAATATTCAATTGTTCGGCAATTTCACTGTTCTTTAAACCTTCAATCCTGCTTAAAACAATAATCTCTTTGTATATATCAGATAATGAATTGATTGCATTTTCAATTTGATTGACACCTTCTTTTTCGATCAGTGATTTTTCTCCCGATTGGTAATGGATTGCTTCCATTTGCCTAAGACGAAAGGCCGCTTCCTGTTCATATTTTCGGACAACTGCCATGTGTTTTAAATAGTTAAGGCAACTGTTCTTTGTTGCTGAATATAAATAGGCTATTACCTTTGTCTCATCATCCTTAAAAATGTCTTTCTCCCAAATCGCAACAAAAATTTCCTGAACAAGATCAAGCGCATCGTCCTCATCATCCAAAAATTTTAGGGCATACCGTAATAATTGAGGGTGATATTTAAGATATAGATGATCGAAATTTACCATTTGCAAACTGTTCTTTTGTACAAAACTAATTTTTTTTATGGGAATTACAACTTTAAATTGTCAATTTGATTTTTAGACAGCCTAAAAACTAAATATTTGTTTGTTGGGTCAGTCGTGGACACCTGGCATAGTTCCCCTTTTCTGTTCAATCTTCAATGCTTTTCCTGTTTCGCGGTCATACCAGTCATGTGTCAGGTTCTCGGGGGTTGTATCTTTGGTGTCCGACTGCCAGTTTTTCAATTGTTGCCTCAACTCTTTCAGTTTTTCCTGATATTGAGGCACGGAGGCAAGGTTAAACAATTGTTCAGGATCCTTTTTCACATCGAACAACTCCTCTGCCGGACGTGGTACAATAAATACATCAGCCTGTGCCGGGGATAACTTTCCGGCATCCCTCACCAAGTTCAATGCAAATTGCGTTGGTGATCGTTTTGAATCTGCCGGGCCACCATTTGTTAGATTGGGGAGTGCATTCAAAACATACAGGAAATCTTTGGTGCGTAGCATCCGTTCGTGTGCCTCGTAATCGTGCCAGTTGTGCTCCGAAAATACAGAAGATCTGATTTCTGTCTGCGGATTTTTTAAAACAGCAGCAAAGCTTTTGCCCTGATATTCAGCAGATGATTTGACTCCTGCCAGATCTAAAACCGAGGGAGCAATATCGATGGCACTGACCAAGCTTTGGGTACTCTTTCCTTTATTTTTTATCCCCTTTGGCCAGAAGACGATAAAGGGTGTTTTCATTCCGCTGTCGTAAACGCGCGTTTTACACCGTGGGAAGGGACGGCCATTGTCTGCCATTACGATGATGACTGTATTGTCGAGCACCCCCTGAGCCTCTAATTCTTTCCTGACTTCGCCAATGTAAAAATCGAAGCGGGCTATTTCGTTATAATAGGAAGCCATGTCCTGACGGGTTTCGGGGGTGTCTGCAAAATAGGGTGGGATAATCATTTTTGTCGGATCGTGTGTGATCTTGAAAGTATCAGCTCCCCAGGGCCGATGGGCATCAAGTGAGGCGAACCAGAAGAAAAAAGGTTTGTCTTTTGGCCTCTCTTTCAAAAAGGCGATCCAGTTTTTTTCACCGCCATCACCAATGTCGTATCCGTTGCCATCTGTATAACGGTCAAACGCCCGATGGGTAGCAGGTCCCATGTGCCATTTCCCGGCATGGGCAGTGTAATAGTTTTTCTGTTTTAATAACAATGGGAAGGGCAACTCCTTTTCAGGAAGAGGGGTGTGCAATTCGGCGGCACCGTTGGAGTGTGGGTATTTTCCCGAAATAATGCTGCATCGGCTCGGACTACAGGAACTCGCTGTGAGAAAGGCATTTGTAAAACGCAATCCCTCCTTTGCCAATCTG
>JBAXWR010000233.1:0-11548 GCA_037128295.1 Mariniphaga sp. | reverse complement strand
TTTAAGTTACAAAACAATATCGTTGAACAAAGCAACGGTAAACAAAGAGTGGGTCATAGTAGATGCCACAGATCAGATTTTAGGCCGTTTAGCTGCCAAGGTGGCTCTTGTCATTAGGGGCAAGCATAAGCCGGGTTATACACCACACGTTGATTGCGGTGATAACGTGATAGTTATCAATGCTGAAAAAGTTCGTTTGACTGGGAACAAATGGAAAGCCAAAGAATACATCCGTCATACGGGGTATCCTGGAGGTCAGCGTAGCGCAACTGCTGCTGATTTGCTGAAAAAATTTCCAGAGCGACTTATGGAGAAAGCTGTAAAAGGGATGCTCCCGAAAAACAGCCTTGGAAGTAAGCTTTTCAACAACCTGCATGTATTTGTTGGCCCAAATCATGACAAACAAGCACAGCAGCCAAAATTTATTAACCTGGACATTATTAGGTAAATATCATGGAAGTAATTAACTCTATTGGCAGAAGAAAAACTGCTGTTGCCCGTGTATATCTTTCCGAAGGAAAAGGAAATATTACCATCAATAAACGGGACCTTAACGAATATTTCCCCGTTGGGACATTGCAATACATTGTTTTACAGCCATTGAACCTATGCGAGGTTGCTGGCTTGTACGATATTAAAGTTAATCTTGACGGTGGTGGTTTAAATGGCCAGGCAGAAGCACTTCGTCTGGGTATTTCTCGTGCCCTCCTTAAAATCAACTCATTAGAGTATCGTCCGAAACTGAAAGCTGCAGGTTTTCTAACCCGTGATCCACGCGAGGTTGAACGTAAAAAACCAGGGCGCCCAAAAGCACGCAAACGCTTCCAGTTCTCCAAACGTTAATCTTTTATTTGAAAGAATTTTTTTTAAATATTGTTTAGCATCTAAATTACCCGGACTCCATTTAATTCATTTGGACTACCGGGTAATTGACTGAACAGAAAGTAAACAAATCATTATTATGCCAAGAACAGAATTTAAGCAATTGCTCGATGCAGGTGTACATTTTGGTCACCTCAAACGTAAATGGAACCCAGCCATGGCTCCTTACATTTTCATGGAGAAGAACGGGATCCACATTATTGATCTGCAAAAAACCATCGTGAAGATCGATGAAGCAGCCGAAGCACTCAAACAAATCTCCAGATCAGGTAGGAAGGTTCTTTTCGTAGCTACGAAAAAACAAGCTAAATCGATTGTGGCTGAAAAAGTTAGTGCAGTGAATATGCCGTATGTGGCTGAACGTTGGCCGGGCGGTATGCTCACCAATTTCCCTACCATTCGAAAAGCGGTGAAAAAGATGTCAACTATCGACAAACTGATAAAAGACTCTGCATGGGACAATTTATCAAAACGTGAAAAATTACAGATTACCCGTCAAAGGGCCAAATTGGAAAAGGTGTTGGGTTCAATCGTTGATTTGACCCGTCTTCCTGCTGCGCTTTTCATCGTTGACGTTTTAAAAGAGAAGATCGCTGTACGTGAAGCACAACGCCTCAGTATCCCAATTTTTGCTATGGTCGATACCAATTCAAATCCTGAAGGCATTGATTTCGTAATCCCTGCAAATGATGATGCATCCCAATCTATAGATTTGATTATCAGCACCATGTGCGAAGCAATCAAAGATGGACTTTCAGATCGTAAAGTTGAGCGTGAAAAAGATGAGACTGCTGATGAGAAGCCATTCACTTTGAAGAAGACTGGTCGTAAGGCTGTTGTCAAAATCATTGTTGAAGACGATATCGATGAAGCTGATGAAAAAGAAGAAGAATTATCAGAAGAAAAAATTGCAGATTTGTTAGTAGATGAAGACCTTCTTGATGAAGATTTGCTGGACGAGGATCTCGACGAAGATGTAATTGATGTAAAATAAGTTAATTAATAACTGTATTAAATTTTCATAACAATATGAGTATTTCTACTGCAGATGTTGTAAAGTTGCGGAAAGCAACCGGAGCCGGAATGATGGATTGCAAAAACGCGTTGACAGACGCTGATGGCAATTTTGACCGCGCTGTCGAAATCATCCGCGAAAAAGGCAAATTAGTTGCCAGCAAACGTGCCGACAGGGAATCTTCCGAAGGCGTTGTGTTGGCCAGAGTATCAGAAGATAAGAGTTTTGGAGCCGTTCTCTCATTGAATTGTGAGACGGACTTTGTAGCGAAAAATGAAAATTTTATCGCACTTACAGAAAAAATTCTTAATCATGCCATTGCAAATAAATGTGCCAATCTTGATGAAGTGAAAGCATTATTGATGGATGGAAGGACAATTGGCGAACAGGTTCTTGAGCAAACCGGAATAATTGGTGAGAAAATTGAACTCCCTTACTATGCTTGCATTGCTGCTGCCAATGTTGTTCCCTATATTCACCCTGGCAACAAACTTGCAACTTTAGTTGGTTATAGCACGGTTATTGATCTTCAGGCAGGCAAAGATGTTGCGATGCAAGTTGCCGCAATGAATCCTGTTGCAGTTGACAATAGCGATGTTGCACCTGAAATTGTTGAGCAGGAATTAAAGATAGCCAAGGAAAAATTCCGCCTCGAAGGTAAACCAGAAAACATGCTGGACAAAATTGCCCAGGGAGCATTGAATAAATTCTTTAAAGACAGTACGTTGTTGAATCAGGATTTTGTTAAAGACAATAAGATGACAATCCGTCAATATCTTTACAGCGTTAATAAGGATACAAAAGTAACTTCGTTTATCAGGTACACCTTGAACGTATAATCGGATAATATTCGGTTTTAAAAGAGCTTCAATTTTGAGGCTCTTTTTTTTTAGTCATTTTTGATGTAAATTCGCCGCACAAAATAAATGCTATGGTAAAATATAAACGTGTACTACTGAAACTCTCAGGCGAGTCGCTTATGGGTGATCAGCAATATGGGATTGACCCAAACCGGTTGGCTGAATATGCTTCACAAATCAAGGATGCGGCAGAACTTGGTGTTCAAATCGGGATTGTAATTGGTGGAGGAAATATTTTTCGCGGATTGAGCGGAGCTTCAAAAGGATTTGACAGGGTAAAGGGCGACCAAATGGGGATGTTGGCAACAGTAATCAACAGCCTCGCCTTGAATTCTGCACTAACTTTTGCCGGGGTTAAATCAAAAGTTTTAACTGCAATCAGGATGGAACCTATAGGTGAGTTTTACTCAAAAGATAAAGCAATTGAGACCCTTGAGCGAGGTGAAGTTGCCATCTTTTCAGGTGGGACAGGAAATCCCTTTTTTACAACCGATACCGGATCATCGTTGCGCGGAATTGAGATTGATGCGGATGCGATGCTCAAAGGAACCCGCGTTGACGGGATTTATACCGCCGATCCTCATAAAGACCCTAATGCGATAAAATTTTCAGAGATTACTTATGATGAGATCTATGCCAGGGGATTGAAAATCATGGATCTAACCGCGACAACCATGTGCAAGGAAAACAATTTGCCTATAGTTGTTTTTGACATGGATACGGTAGGAAATTTGCTTAAAGTTTTACAAGGGGAACCAATAGGCACTGTTGTGCATAATTGAGGATAAAAGCCCTCCGGAGACAAATAGTTGGTAATTGACGGATAACTGTCCAAATTATTTTGAGTTTTAGAATTGGATAAAGAAATCACTCTGCCACTGCTTTTTTATATTTTTCTTATTTTTGTCATGAACTTTAAGATTTAAAACATTCGCCTTATGAACGACGAAATTCAGATGTTAATTGATGAGACCATCGAAAGGATGGATCATGCAATTGCCCACCTTGATCACGAGTTAGGCCATATTCGTGCCGGTAAAGCCAATCCCAGAATGATTGAAAGCGTGGTGGTCGATTATTATGGTGTGCCGACCCCCATTATGCAGGTATCCAATGTAAGCACTCCGGATGCAAGAACGATTTCCATTCAACCATGGGAAAAGAAAATGATCCAGCCCATTGAAAGGGCAATTATCAATTCAAATCTAGGTTTTAATCCTGATAACAATGGGGAGTATATTCGGATCAACGTGCCTGTCCCAACAGAGGAACGCCGCAAACTTCTGGTCAGGGATGCTCACAAAGAGGGGGAGATTGCAAAAGTAAGCGTCCGGTCGGCACGTAAGGACGCGAACGATTACCTCAAAAAGCTGCTTAAGGCAAAAGAGATTTCAGAAGACGATGAGGAAAAAACGATAGATAAGATTCAGATTTTCACTGATAAATACACTAAAAAAATCGATGAAATGATCTCTTTTAAGGAAAAAGAGATACTTACCGTATAATAATCTGTATTTCAATGTATTAACGAATAAGCTGCCAAATATGCAGCTTATTTTGTGTTTGTCGTATTTTATCCCTTCATTTGCGTCAATAAATAAAAGACTTATTGTATGAAACCCATATTGACATTTTTATTCTCCTTTTTTTTAATGGTTTGTTTTGCGCAACAGCCTGTTAAATTATACAATCCTGATGCGAATGTTTCGGATGAAATTGCAAAAGCCATTATCCAGGCCAAAGCTGAAAATAAACATATTTTTCTACAGATTGGAGGAAATTGGTGTCCCTGGTGCCTTAAATACTCCAAATTTTGTGCTGAGGATAAATCCATCGATTCAATAATGATCAAAAGCTACATTGCGGTTAAGGTCAACTACAGCAAAGAAAACCGCAATTATGCCATTCTTAAAAAGCTAAATTATCCTCAACGATTTGGTTTTCCGGTCTTTATCATTCTTGATAAAAACGGTAATCGCATCCATACCCAAAATTCGGCATACCTCGAAGAGGGTGATAGTTACTCAAGAAAGAAAGTACTTGCTTTTTTGAACAACTGGTCACCGGATGCATTAAACCCGGATCTTTATAAAGAAAAATAGAGAAAAAGAAGGGAATTAAATTTTAATGGGGTCACCTTCACTAACATGCAATTCATATTAAAACCACTTCCATGGCCGTATTTCAATGTCTTTTTTCAGTTTAAACCGATATGCTATATTAAATCTTAGATTTCCGGAACTCCATATAATAGTAGTCTTTTGGATTACTGTTGGCGTAAAATACTGAAAATTAGTTAGTGACATACCAATATAAAGTTGATCGAAATGATAACCTGCGCCAAACCTTTGATTTAGGCTGTAATTTGTTGAAACCCGGCTCAAGTTTTCCCCATTTACTGCATTCAAAATATACTCACCAATACCGATGCTACAACTAAGACCAGCCATAATAAAAAAACGCTTTTGAACTACCAAAGTATAAGCATAGCCGGAAGTGATGTTCATTGAAAAAAAACGCCATCTCTTAAAATCAATTCCATCAAAAAAATTTCTGTTCATTAACCTTGACGGGATAAAAGAGGAATCAGCACTTGAACCTATCCCATAAAGTTCTAATCCGAGTATAGGTTGTCCAGCACTTTTCAATTGAATGTCATTTTGCAGAAAAGGAGCCCTGACAGAATATTTTGACGGATTAAGATTGGCATATAGACCCAGTCCAATAGAATGCGTTTCAATATCACCCCGGGTATAAAATTGATTTAATGATGGATTGCCACTAAAAATATTGGCTGGATTATTCAGGTAAAATCCTTTGTAATAACCAGTATAAAAATCAGCAGTCAACATTCTCAAGTATAGATGCGACTGGAAATCCAATTTCTTTGTTTTGCCATACTTGCTTTCATCAAATCGGGCAAAAGGAAAAACAGTGCCTATATTAACGCCCAAAAATTTATAATTGAATCCTATACCAATAACATATCCATTAGATGGAAAATAGTTCAAACGTACTTTCTCACTATGGTCGCGTATCGATTGTGCAGCATACTTTTGTGACGCATATAACCTGATGACCAAATCCTGCTGTTTATTCTGAACATAGGATGAATCGGGTTTAGATTTCAGCCATTTGTAAAATTTACTTTCTCCCCGACAAACAGGACTCATAAACCCTAAGAAGAGGATCAAAATATAAAATATCCTGATATGCATACTAAAATAACCGTATTATCGTTCCGTCTAATCTATCATAAAAAAAGAGGGCTATAACCCTCTTTTACATTATTGTTTTTTTATCAGAAGCCACAAATCATTATATTTCGGGAACTTCTGGCGGATCTCGCCAACCCTGTTACGTGCAGTAGTTTCATCGTCGTAACTATTCACACTTACTCGATACATCCCATTTTCATTTACTAGAATACCTGGAAAAAAATCTTCTGCCATCAATTGCTTTTTAAATTTCAGAGCATTTTCATAAACGCCAAAGCTGCCAAGTACTATGTAAAATCGTTTAGACCCCAAATCATTTGCTTCACCTGAAGCTGCAGTAACGCGCTCTTCCTTAGAGGTAACAGTTGATGTTGAAACTTTCGGCTTTATTACAGTTTCAGACTTTACAGGTTCCGGTTTGGGAGCAATTTTTTGAGTTTTACAACCGAATGACATCAGGAAGATTAAGATCAGACCAATATTCAGAACTTTCATTTTTTTATTTTTGAGAATTAGACCTGCGAAGATATAAAAAACATATATATAAAGCATATCTTAAATAGAGTCTTTTAATGATTAAAAATTGTCCAAAAATAAAAATTAAGTTTTTTTAATAAATCAATTTGATTTCTTAAATTTACCACATTAAAACAGACAGTTGCAAGTAAAGGATTTTAATCGAATTGTTTAGTATAACTATCTATAAATTAACGTATGGAAAATCGTAACGATCCACTGATCTTCATTGTTGAAGATAACTCTATTTACAATAGACTGATAATGAGCCATTTGCGTTCACACAAATTTATTCGGGTAGAAAGTTTCCTCAGTGGGGAGGAGTGCCTGAAGAACATCGACCGCAAGCCGGATATTATTATACAAGATTATCTTTTGGATGGAATGACAGGAATAGATGTCTTAAAAGCAACCAAAAAGAAGTATCCCGATACGGAATTTGTCTTCTTATCAAGTCAGGATAATATAGAAATTGCGATCAATTCCATAAAATATGGGGCTTGTGATTACATTGTCAAAGACCAACACGCCCTTACTAAACTAACAAATAAAATAAACAAAATCATAGCTGACCATGAGGTTGTTGAAACGAACAAAAGTTTCAAAAATGGTGTTACTTATTTTATTGTTGCCATAATAACAATAACCGTTATTGGCATTATTTTAAGTTTTTTCTTCCCTAAAACCATCGCAATATTTGGTTTATAACTTAATCTATTGATTTTATTACACTTACATTTAACGTACAGGCAATAAATTTATTTTTTAGCAGAAATCATAAGCAACTTCGAATATCTAGACGGATCTTGAAGGAGAGAAACAGCTCCTTTAATGTCCTTGTCGTTACCCATCGCAGCTATGATTGCCCCTTTTTGAAAATAATACCTGGAGACAATTTCGTCTTTTAAAAGGTCCCGAATATCTCCACTAAACTTATCAAGATCCTGATCCAAGCTGACTGTCAAGCCTTTTTCAAGAGCGTTGAATTCATTTTGAGCTCCATTATAATATCTTTCCTTTTTGGCTGTTTCAATTAAAGTTTTCAAATTTTGTTCGCTCTTTGACTCATAAGTGAATTTATTCTCAACAAGAAATCTGTGGAAATCATTGTAGATCTGATCGCTTATTTCAAATTGATCCGCTGGAGGGATAGATCTATTTTTGTTTGCAAAATCAGTTGCAAAATCAAAAACCATATAATCCTGAACAAGCTTATACGCCAATGTACTTAAAGTATCCTGAACAATTTTAATATCCGGAGTAACACCACCACCGTCCTTAACAAGACGTCCGCTTTTTGTTTTAAACACAGTGATCAATGAATCAGGGATATTGCCCACACTTCCATCTTCATTCCGGTGAGCATAATCAAGTGCTTGTATACATCTGCCGCTTGGGATATAGTACTTTGCAGTAGTCACTTTTAATTTTGTATTATAACTTAGGTCTCTTGTAGTTTGTACCAATCCTTTACCAAAGGTTCTATTGCCCAGAATTACAGCCCTATCCAGATCCTGAAGAGCACCTGCAACAATTTCGGAGGCTGAGGCAGAACCACTATTAACCAATACGATTATTGGCATGATCGAATCAACAGGCTGTTCGGTGGCCCTGTATGTTTTATCCCATTGAGAAACTTTTCCTCTTGTGCTAACAATCTCCTGTCCGTGGTTTACAAATAAATTGGTCACTTTAACGGCTTCACCTAATAAACCACCCGGATTTGAACGAAGGTCCAAAACAAGATTTTTAGCCCCCTTTTTATCCCTTAGATTTAAAATTGCATTTCTAACATTTTCTGCACACCCATCAGTAAAACTCGAAAGACGCACATATCCGGTATTGGTGTCAAGCATCCCATAATAAGTAACAGGGTCGATCTGAATCTCTTCGCGAACAATATCAAGTGTAAAAGTCTTTTTCTCACCCGGTCGTTGCATCTTCACCTTGACTGGTTTCTTGGCTGGCCCTTTCAATATCTCAGAAACATCAGATACAACCATTTTATCAACAGCTTTTCCATCCACTTCGAGAAAAATATCCCCGGCACGTAAACCTTCCTTTTGAGCAGGAAAACCTTCATATGGTTCTGCAACAATAATTTGATTCCCACGCTTACTGATCATGGCTCCTATTCCAGCATACTCTCCGGTGGTCATAAACTTAAAGTCGTCCATTTCTGATTCAGGAATGTAAACAGTATAAGGATCCAGTGTCTCCAACATATCATCTATCCCTGTTTTGATAAGCTTGTCAGGTTTTACCTCGTCCACATAAAAAAGGTTCAACTCTCTGACTAAAGAATAAAAAATATCGAGATTTTTCGAAATCTCAAAATTCTTCTGGTCGCTTTTAAATCCCCAAAAAGAGAGGCCTACAATAATTACTATGGAAAAAGCCAAGGCCACCTTCAATATTTTATTACTCATATATTTCGATCCTTACGTAAATTACAATTCAAAAAAAATAACTGTGCAAAAATAATTAAATCAGAACGATTTAAAAGACAAACGTCGAAAATTGCCAAGAGTTGCAAGAGTTCAAACTTTTAACGTATATTTAACCCGCAAAAATAAATTTTAACACATTGGGTAAAGGTCTGGTTATTCGTTCAACAGGAAGCTGGTATTCGGTTAAAACTGATCTCGGTGATATTCTTGATTGCCGCATCAAGGGAAAGTTGCGGATGAAAGAGGTCCGCACAACGAACCCGGTAGCTGTTGGCGATAGGGTCGAATTTGAACTTCAGCATGATGAAACATCAAAAGATGGGGTTACAGGGATTATTTCATGCGTTGAGCCAAGAAAAAATTATATCATCCGAAAAGCTTCCAACCTGTCAAAAGAAAGCCAGATTATCGCTGCAAACATTGACCATGCTTTTATTGTGGTAACGGTAAACTATCCCGTTACATTGACTGGTTTTATCGATAGGTATTTGATCTCGGCGATGGCTTATCGTATTCCAGCATCTCTTGTTTTTAATAAAATAGACCTTTATAATGAAAAAGACAATGAAAAGTTAGAGGAATATTTAAATACATATGAATCAATTGGCTATAAATGTTACCAGGTTTCAGCGGAGAAGAATTTTAATATTAACCTGTTACGCGATGAATTAAAAGATAAAATTAGTCTTTTTTCAGGACTTTCAGGAGTAGGGAAATCTTCAATTCTTAACCGACTAGATCCCACATTTGAATTAAAAACCGGGTTAATTTCTGATCACCACCAGCAGGGAAAACATACAACGACCTTTGCAGAAATGTTTGAAATGAAGGATGGCGGTTATCTTATTGACACACCTGGTATAAGGGGATTTGGTGTAATCGATATGGAAAAAACCGAAATTTCACATTATTTTCCCGAGATGTTTGGTTTGTTAGGCCAATGCAGGTTTTTCAACTGCACCCATGTACATGAACCCGGATGTGCAGTAAAAAGTGCATATGAAAAAGGTGCAATTCCGGCAACAAGGTATGAATCATATCTTTCGTTAATTGGGGAAGACAATGGGAGATATAGAAATTAAAAATTACAGGTTTCAAAGAGTTCGAAGAACTTTCCGAAATCCACCATTTCCTACTCTTTAGAGGTCAATCAAAAACTTTTTCGGACTTAAATACGCTTCAACTCAAATGTAGCATCACAGCTTATTCCCACTGGAATTTAACGGAAAGAAAGGAATATCAAGAAAACCAAGATGTACGATAATGAACAGTCGATTGTATAAAAACTGTACATTATCGTACACTCCTAATTGCGATAAATGCTTTCATTGAATTGATTTAGAATTATTTAGGCAAATTGGCATGACTGTTGACAACAAAAACCAGTTCTCTATCTATCAAAATAAAAAAATCTGATTGATGTTGTAACGATTAATATTTTTTTGCGTCTTATAACGAACTACGCTCAAAGAGCTACAATTATTTAAATTAAATTATAATGATACAGATTAGTGATCTTCACAAGTCGTATGTAATGGGAAGCAACAGCCTTCATGTTCTGAAAGGTTTGAACCTCGAAATTGATGAGGGAGAGTTTGTGTCCATAATGGGTTCTTCAGGCTCTGGAAAATCAACCTTGCTCAATATTCTTGGTATTCTCGATGATTACGATCAGGGAACTTATCATTTAGGGGGAAAACTGATTCAAGGTTTGAATGAAACAAGGGCTGCCTTGACCCGTAATGAGATGATCGGGTTCATTTTTCAGTCGTTCAATCTGATTTCCTTTAAGAATGCGATGGAGAATGTTGCTCTACCTCTTTATTATCAGAAGGTTAGTCGAAAAAAGCGAAATTTGATCGCACTTGAATACCTCGACAGGCTTGGGTTAAAAGAATGGGCGCATCACTTGCCAAATGAAATGTCGGGTGGGCAAAAACAACGTGTTGCTATCGCCCGCGCCTTGATTTCGAAACCCAAAATCATATTGGCTGACGAACCAACAGGAGCACTTGATTCGACAACTTCTTTTGAAGTTATGGATATCCTAAAGGAGATCAATGATCAGGGAAAGACAGTTATTATAGTAACTCACGAGCATGATATTGCTGCAATGACAAAGAAAATCATCCGGTTAAAAGATGGAGTGATTGAGGAAGTCATTAAAAATGGAGAATTAAAGTTATTTAAAGATCGAGTACGAACTGAATAAAACTTGAACCCATGTTTGATGTAGATGTCTGGCAGGAGATATTCTCTACCATAAAGAAAAATAAATTACGGACTTTTCTAACCGGATTTTCAGTTGCCTGGGGAATTTTCATGTTGATGATCCTTCTCGGATCAGGCAATGGCCTTCAAAACGGTGTAAAGGAACAGTTTGCTGATAACTCCGTAAATATCATGTGGATGTGGACAGGTGAAACCACCCTGCCTTATCATGGATTAAAAGAGGGCCGACCAATCAAATTCAAAAATGACGACTACACATTCTTAACAGAGAAAAGTGAAGATCTTGAACAGGTGTCTTCCAGGTTTTATTTACCCGGAAATATCATGTACACATACAAAAATGAATATGGTTCATTCGAAACTTCTTCATGCCAT
>JBAXWR010000232.1:0-11559 GCA_037128295.1 Mariniphaga sp. | reverse complement strand
GAATGCAGTGTCCCGGTGACTTGGAGCAACTGCCTGCACGAAGATGGACCGCTTTATAGTCACCCGGACACTACTACAACCAAAGGAATCGTTCTAATTTAACTTAGTGTCCGGGTGACCCGAAAACTTTATCGCAGCAATCTGGCATCGGCTTATAGTCACCGGGACACTACATCCTAAGTTGGTTTTGATTGCAAAGGTAAACAACCGTGTTAGCTCAGTGTCCCGGTGATTCGGAGCAACTGCCCGGACGAAGCTGGACTGCATTCCAGTCACCCGGACACTAAATCAAGTTCGAAATATTAAAATTTAAAAACATAAAATAAGGTAAATAAGGTTAGTGTACTACATTGATTCACTGCTATTAAAGTTGGAAAAACAAAAATAAGTTTTTTTTTAAACAGATTCAAGCAAAACCGTGCCTATAAAGAAATGGAAATTAGGATCTTAAGCAGAAACAAACCTTATTTTTCCATTGTTTCAACCTTAATAGCCAGGGGCCATCGTTTGAAATCAACCTTATTTACCTTATTTTTTAATTCGTAACAACTTTGTCCCTTTTTATTCAAAAGATTGTAAATTTGTAAAAATAACGATCATGTTTATGGAAAATACTTAAATGCATTTATAAAATTTTAATCACATTTAAATATCATATATTCAATATATTAACTACAACCAAGCTTATGGATAAAATCATCGACGCAATTTTAAAACTGATCCCTTTCAGTAAGTTATTTGAACTTCTTGGTTTAACCAAAGAAACCAGTGTCGGATTATCGGTAATTGTATCTGCTATATTGATATATATCATTGTATCACAGATAAATAAACTAAAGGAGCATTATAAGAATTCAAAAATTGCTTCCGATTTATTTCCCTATTTCGACTATCCGAAAGTAAAGCGATTACGCGATTTTTTTATCCCAACGCAGTTTCAGAACCATTCACCATCGGCGGAAGAAGAGCCAGGTTTCAGTCATCAATTTGTTTCAAAAAGTGAATTGATCCCTCACTTCCTTAAAGCCGTTTTCGATGAGAAAAAGGAGGCCGACAAGTTCTACCTGATCCTTGCTGACTCGGGGATGGGGAAAACGACCTTTATGATCAACCTTTATGTGGCTTATACCTCCTTTTTCAATTTTGGCAGGAAATACAAGATCAAACTCTTCCCTTTTGGCGAAAGCCGGATTATTAAAAAAATTGAAGAAATAGCCCAAAAGCAGGATGAGGCAAAAAATACGATCCTGTTGCTCGATGCCTTCGACGAATACAAAGGTTTATTGCCCCCATTAGTTCCCGATGGATTGACAGATGATGAACGCTTCCGCAAATGCCTCGATGAAATTTCAGAACTTACGCGCGATTTCAGGGAGGTGGTCATCACAAGCAGGACACAATATTTCCCAGGGCAGGAAAACCAGGCTTATGAACTCAAGGTTCCCCGGTTTGATGAAAAAGGGTTCCATACCCTTGCCAAATTGTACCTTTCCCCATTTAGTGACATAGAGGTGAAACAGTATTTAAATAAAAAATATGGCCTGTTTGCATTTTGGAATTGGAAGAAGAAACAAACGGCTGAAAAGATAGTCGAAAGTTCCCCAAAACTGATGGTGCGACCAATGCTGCTGGCTTATATTGACTATCTTGTTGACAACAACCAAATATTTTCGACAACCTATCAAATTTACAATACATTGATCGAAAAATGGTTGGATCGAGAAGCACAAAAGCGAAAAAATACTTCGACAACCCGCGAAAAATTCAAAAAGGATTTGTATGATTTTTCGATGTTGGTTGCCTTAAAAATGTACAATCAGCTCAAGGAAACCGGTAACCTAAGCATTAACAAAAAAACAGCAAAAGAATTGTGCAAACAAAACCAGATAGATCTTCAGGATTACGAAATCACGGGGCAGTCGCTCCTGACCCGCGACATCCACCACAACTGGAAGTTCTCCCACAAATCGATCCTTGAATTTTTCCTTGCAAAAAAATGTTTTGAAGATGGAGGATTTGCAATTAAATTTGAATTCGCAGGGATGGATATGGCCAAGAAATTTTATGAAGAAATAATCCTTGTAGATTTTGTATTAATTAAAGGCGGAACTCTAAAATTGAACAGTCTATATTCTGCTACTGTAAATGATTTTTATCTATCTAAATATCAGGTAACTCAGGAAGAATATGTAAAAATTACTGGCAAAGACAATCCTTCAAAATTTAAAGCCAATGATCAAAACCCTGTTGAACAGGTGAGCTGGTATGAAACCATTGCCTATTGTAATCTAATGAATGCCAAAATAGGCTTTCCAAAAGTTTACGACGAAGAGGGGAACCTATTGGACAAGGACGGCAAAACGACCAATGATATCACTAGGGTAACGGGTTTTCGTCTGCCTACAGAGGCAGAATGGGAATATGCAGCAGGGGATGCTTCATCACGACTTGCAACAAAACATACCGCATGGGCGGGTACCAACAATGAGAGCGAATTGGGCGGATATGCCTGGTATGATAAAAACAGTGAGGGCAAAACACACCCTGTAGGGCAAAAAAAACCAAACCTCTTGGGATTGTACGATATGAGCGGCAACGTCTGGGAATGGTGCTTTGATCGAAATGGAGAATATCCCAAACAGCCGCAAACAAATCCCATAGGCCCCATAGGTCCTTTTAACTGCCATGACCGTGTTGTGCGTGGCGGCTCGTGGTTCAACTACGCTAGTAACAGTCGTGTGGCTCATCGCTACGGCCAAGGGCCCTGTGAGAAATATGACGGCATAGGGATTCGCTTGTCGTTCGTCATGCCGTTTACCTCTGAGCCAGGTCAAGGAGAATAACTCATTTTCAATACCCATATTTCCCTTCCATGATCCCGGTAACAGAAAGGTCTTCGTCCAGATCGGGCCAATGTAAACCAGTACCACCGCAAATGATTTCAATATTGTTTCTTTGTTCTTCAGTGGCATTTCGAAGCTTTGTATTGGCTTCAACCGGGAAGCGGACTTCCATTTTATCTGACATTAAAAGAGAAATCATGCCATTTTCGTAGAAGGCCTTTTCCACCGTAAACAACAATTCAGCTACCATGTATTTCATACCACTTAACTTTAATTAATTCAAGATGCTCATTAATAAGTTGTTCTGCTGTTCTCAGATCATTAACTTTCATGCTTTGGGAGAACTCAAGTTCAATTGGTTCAACCCAGTATTTAGCAAACCCACCGGCTTTTCTAACGTGAACATGCATTGGTTCATTGCCCTCATTCGCGTAAAAAAAGAAAACAAATCCAAATTCTCTGAATACCTCTGGCATTGTGTTGTAATTTTATCTCAAATATACTGAAAATAATCAGACATCCATAAGTAAGACAATTCAATTCTCATTGCTTTTCAGTACAAAAAAGAATATTTCTTCCCCCCATATTTATAAACCAAATCATACTTCCCACTGATCACTTCTATGCCAGCTTGGTCTTTTTTCAGTTTTTTCGATTTCTGGTCGATCTGGTATTCCCTTACACCTTCTGGAAGTACAACCTTTGCGGTTACGCCAACAGGAATTTCGATATGCAAATGGAGGTCTGAGCCTTCAATTTTCCAATTAACCACCAACGTACCATAAGGAGTTTCCTTGGTTGTGTTGGCCCAGGTTACACCGGTGGGAACCTGTGGTTGAATCATTACTTTCTGAAAACCGGGGGAATTCAGTTCTTTGCGGATACCACCAACGGCCTCATAAAACCAGCTACCTACCCCGTTAAAACAGTTGTGGATGTAACTGCGTGGATTGCTCCAGTTTTCCCATGTCGTAGTCGCCCCATTGTCAATCATATACAAATAACCGGGGTAATCCCTCTTCTTGAGCATCGTATAAAACAGGTCGGTCTCCAGATTGTTTGTGGCCCATTCTGTAAATACAGGAACCCCAACCAAACCGGCGGCAATATGTCCACCCCTGTTCACTACGACCTCTGTCAGCAAACTCGATTTGACTTGCTTGACCAACGAAACCGGTACAATTTCGGCCAATAACGGATAGGTCAGGTCAATCTGATTCCCGTCGCCATAGATAAATTTCTTCTCGTCGTAAAACGTTAGGTGAATTTTCTTTTTCAGTTCGTCACGCTTTTGGGCATATTTCTGAATATCATCGGTTTTGCCAAGTACGGCGGCAATCTTTGTCATATCGTCGTAGCACCTCACCACAAACGAGTTGTTCACCACATCCACAGAATTCATCGATTTCTCTTTAAGCCCATCAGGACTTGCCCAGTCGCCAAGGTACCACCCACGGTATTCGGTGTCGGGCCATTTTTTCAAAATACCTTCCGGAGAATATTTCTCGACATAGGTCAACCATTGCCTCATTTCGGGATAGTATTTTTCGAGGATGCGGACATCACCATAGTTCAGGTAGGTTTTCCAGGAGGCAGAAATGATAAACCCGCACCAGTATGGCCCACCACCTGCCGGATAAGGGTTTGGGGCGGTGTGCGGCATCCCGCCATCTGCATTGATGCAGTCGCCCCATGCCTGTAACCAATTGGAATAGAGGGGGGCCAAATTGAACATCATCTGTGCTGTTTCGGTAGAGGCATTCCCATCGCCACCATAACCCAACCGTTCCAACTGAGGACAATCAACAAGATACCCACCCAAACTTAAACACCGTAGCGTATAATTAATCATGTCGTGGATCTTGTTCAAATCTTCGTCCGATGATTTAAACGTAGAAGCCAACTGATAATCGGTATGGATCAGATAACCCGTAACCGATTCTTTGGCAGGTGCTTCCGGGAGGTTTGAAATCCTTACCCACCTGAAACCATGGTAATTGAATTTATTGATAAAAGATTCAGAACCTTTTCCAGCGGCAACATACGTGTCTGACTGTTTGCGGTCAACAAATTTTCCTTCCTTATCGAGGTGATCACAATAATCCATCGTAATTGTTTGCCCCTTTTTCAATGTAGGGAATTTGACTTCCAGCCAGCCCGTCATATTTTTGCCCATATCAACAAGATAAGATTTATCCGAAATTGGGGCAACCGAAATCGCTTTTAAAGTTTCCTGAATCCTGTTGGGTTCTGTCATTTGAAAGGTAGCCAGATGTTCGGGAATTTCAACTTTGGTTACAGCTGCCCAATCCAATTGATCGAGGGAGGTTTTGGACCAGTCGGCAATTATCCGTGAACCGTCAAGCTGTTCGCCACCAAACTGATGCGCCCTCCAATTCCCTGTAGGGATGTATTCGCTTGCACGGCATTTCCACGAAGTGTTGGTCGCCAGAATCGTTTCCCATTTGCCCGAATTCAATTGTTCGAGTTGCGCCCTGACCAATGGACCATCGTTGGTAACTCCGGGCAATCCTTTGTTGTACCAGCCCCTTCCCAGGGCAATGACGAGGTCATTTTCTCCATTTTTCACATAAGATGCAATATCATATGCAATTACCTGTGACCGTTTGTTGAATTGCGCCACTGAGGGTGTCAGCACAGCATTGCCAACTTTCTTTCCGTTCAGTATAATTTCGTGATATCCCAACGAATTCACATACAAGAGTGTTTTCTGACCTGTTTGGCTTAGGTTGAAGGTCTGCCGCAAAAGGGGTGCCTGTGGCATGTCTTTGGTTTCGGCCATCCCGATGTAATCGGCTTTCCAATCATTCAAATGCAAAAGTCCGACCGTAAAAAATGCAGTTTTGCTCCATTGCGAAACCTCCTTGTTTTCGTCCCAGCTGCGAACCTTCCAATAGGCCACCGATTTAGAATCCAAAGGTTTACCGCTATATGGAACAAGCACGCTTACCGGTGAAACAACCTTCCCCGAATTCCAGAGATCAGCATTTTTTTCATCAAGGATGGAGCTGTCGCTTGCCACCAATATTTGGTAAGCGGTTTGCCTTGTTTTGTTTCTTTCCGACCTTGTTTTCCAGCTTAAGCCGGGATTTGCCGTCCCAATACCCAGTGGATTGATAAGGTTCTCACACTGAGTACTATAAATCACGGATGTGTTTTCCTGTTTCAGGCAACTGAAAGAAAACAGACAAATGGCAACCAACAATAAAATTGGGGCAAAGATTCTTTTGGAGAGTTTCATTCTAATAATCAATTAATCAGATATTTGAAAAATGGGTCAATTCGATGGACAAATATAAAAAAAGAAAACCCTGTTGTTAGGCTGGGTTGGAATTATTATTCTTTTTCGTCCTATGATTGTCTTTTTTGTTTTTATCTTTTCGGAGTGGACTCAACAATTATATCTCTTTTGTTTCCCCATCGTTCATTTCAATTACAGTTGATGTAAAAATCTTCTGATATTCACTGCTGCTAAAAGTATGGATTGGAACTAAATTTTTGGGCTTAATTGCTTCAACCATTTTCTTTAATGTTCCCGTGTCTGCGTGTCCGCTGGTATGAATCTTATGTATCGTGAAATTGCGATTTGTCAAATAGTCAAGGAATTGCTTCGTACCTGATTTTTGCATATAACCTTCCCATAATGAATAGATTAGGTTTCCACCATCTATTTCAGCAATGTTTTCCAAGTCTTTTTGCATTGAGGGTCTCACAATCATTACAATCTTGTCAGCCTGATTACTTATCTCTTTTTTTGTGATTTTGTAATTTTTGAATTGATACAAAATTTGTTCGTGCCCTTCATATTTCAATCTTCTACTTGTGTAATAGGGAAACATTACTTTCAAATTTCCATAATCCTTAGAAGGAAAGGGGATTCTGGCAAATCTTGACAACTCCTTCAGAATTGTTGCGACATAGACATCAACGACAAATATTTTATTGGTTCTTATGCAAGCCCTGTAAACCGACACAATTCTATCTATATTTTGTCCTGAAGTGTATATTAAATTGATTTTATCCTGCTGTTGAAAGACTTGCATTAAGTCATTCTCAATTTCTGTCTCCGTCTTAAAAGGTATAACTTCTCTCCCAAGAGATGTGCCTTCCAGAAGTAAATAGTCCACATTCTGGGGCGCATTGTGCATGAACCATTTAAACGCGTTCGCTTTTCTGCCATGGCTTCTAAAATCACCTGAGTAAAAAAGGCTTTTACCTTCTGCTTCAACTAAAAATGAGTAAGAATCAAAAGCGGAATGGTCAGCCCAATAAGGAGTAATTGAAAAGTCGCCAATTTGAAAAACCTTTCCCTTTTCAAAATAGGTGGCATTTTCAATGATTATTTCTTGTGATGTGAATAATTGGTTGATCTCAATTATTTTATGAGTTGCTTCACCCAAAAAATATTTCACTTTTTTATGAATGAATTTGCTTAGCCCATAATGATCCTGATGTGGATGCGATATAATTACACCGTCAAGCAATTCGGCTGATTCGTTATACAGTCCTTTAATATCGGGCAATACACCGTGTCCTATTAATTCTTTATGATTCAGGCCTTTAAATTTGCCAAAATCAAATTCTCTACCATCCTTTTCAACCAATGGCATACCAAAGTCGAGCAATATCCTTGTGTTTTCGGTCCAGACTTCAACACACGAACCGCCTATCTCTTTTGTGCCGCGATGGATTTTAAATTTCATAAAACTGACTCGAATGTTTATTATAGAATTCTTTTATATCAAAAATGCTCTCCTTGTATATTCCATAGCCCATAAAATTTGAAGTGATGAATTTTGCCGAAATGGCTCCGCAAGAAGACAATTCTGTTTTTAGTTTTGTACTTGCCGGATCGTGATTTGCAATTAGGAAAGCCAATTCTATGTCATCAGCAAACTCCTTAATCGGATTTGAATTTTCTTCTGACGATAAACATGGTATCAATCCCAATTCTCTTTTTTGACTAAAGATACTGATCATCTCACTTTTAAAATCCAGAACTGCGGAAGAATCAGAAATAAACAGATTAAAGTCGTCTAAATGTTTTTTCATTCCAGCAGTCCCGGAAAGTGCTCTATCTCCATATTTCATTTCAATTACAACCAATTTGGGTTTAAAATAGTTCGATAATTTTCGATGTGAAGAGCTTGATGGCCATTCCACTGCGACTAAGTCAAACCTGGCATTGGCATGATTATCGTATTCGATGTCAATGATAAAATAATCTGTCCCATTTGCAATTGATGAATAATTATTTTCCCTAACAACCAATTGCTGAAATTCCCTCTCCTCTTTTCTATTATTAAGGAAATAATGATCCATGGATTGTTTCATAAACGGGAAATACTGTTTCCAATTCTTTGCTGATAAGTAATTATCTAATATCACATTATGACTTGAAAGGTAATTACGGTCAAACTCAAAAAAATAAGAATTATTCCCCTTTTCACTAATTCTTAAAATGTTTCCTCCCCTGTAATAGATATTTACAATATTATCCCTGATCTCCAGATCCAAAGTGTGATCTTTTTGAACATAGAGTAATATTTCGTTTAATTGGTCTGATTTTAAATCAGATATAAATGTATTGCTTAATGATCTTTTCATAAATATTTGGTTTACTTTTTATGACTTCTAATCTTTGAAATCGCTAATTCTGCACATTCTGTAACTGCCTTGGAAAATTTTTTCTTTCCCATTTTTTCTTCATTAAAATCGATTATTATTGCTGTATCTTCTTTTGAGTTTGGTAAAATCTCATAAGAACCGGCATATTTTCTTTGAATTAAATCGGAAACAGCACTGAAAACTTCGGACTGTATTTTTTTGATTTCTTCGGCTGTCGCTTGATCTGATGAATAGTTTAAGCCATAAACCAATGTTCCCTTTTGGATATAAATGGCCAAAACACCTTCTTCAAGCGGTTGAATGGGAATAAGTTTGGCTCTCAATTTGGATTTCGGATCAGTATTGGTTACAAATAAATATTCTAATCCTTTACCTTTTTCTGGGTCGTAATTATCACGATTGTACCGTGGTCCCATTAAAAAATCAGGCATTTTTTCTTGCATTTTTTTTAATGATGCTCTTGCAACATCAATAAAGCTTAGTGTTTTATTACGGATTGAGTAAGCAAATAAAAAAACGGCAACGGTTACAAGTAATCCTACCAAATCCTTAATTGCGTCAAGTAAATTTTCGGGCGTAAAATCCTTTATAGCCAGATTAATCAAAATAGATAGTGAACCTATTATCGAAAAAATAACTGCAATTGCTTGTTCTTTTTTGTTTTCCATATCTTTAAATAATTAATACTCACTAAATCAACACAAACTATAGACAAATTTAAATAAATTATAATTAATAACAATCAATTAAATACAACTTAACGGACATCGATTAATGCAGAATGCAAATGTTTTTAGGGCAAAGACCCATGGATTGATAAGGTTCTCTTATTGAACATTATAACCTGTTGAAGTACTTTCCTGTTTCAGTCAACTGAAAGAGAACAGGCAAATGACAACCAACAATAAAATTGGGGCAAATATTCTTTTGGTGAATATCATGTTAGCATTGTATTAATCAGATATATGAAGAATGAATCAATTCTATTGACAAATATTTCGTCCTCAAATTCTCCAGGCAATCCCGGCATTAAGACAATAATAATTTAAATACGAATTTAAATAACCTGATGCTGAAAAATCCAACTGAAAATGGTTATTCAATAAATACGCAAAACCCACATCAAGGTAAAATTCAGAATTAGTTTGGTGAGAGGAGTAAGCATATCCTTCAGCGAAAGTACTCCATTTAGGGTTCAAACTGACACCTAAACAAAGAGCGTAAAAATGAGTTGGTTCAGAAGTAATTCCATCCCAAAATAGTCCATAATTATAGCAAATATTTAATTTTTCAGAAATCGAATTTGACATTAATATACAAAAAGAAGGTGCTAAATGATCGGGTTTAAATTCTTCTTTTCCAGTAAACGGTAGAGAGAGATTAAACAAAGCCGAAATATTTGGAATTGCTTTTCGTTGTTCAATTAATTTTATTTTAGTTCCGATTGTTATTGGGTTAAATCCGTGGATTTCAGATATATCTTCACTATCGGTAATTTTATTGGAGGCATAGTCAGTCTGAATTCTTAATTCAATATTTTTCACCACACCATATCTTAAAAGTAAAAATGAAAACAAAAAATTTTCGTTTGTTAAATCTTCATCCTTGAATTTTTCAAATTGAAAACCACTCTCTACTTGTAAAGTCCTATAAGTCATAATATTTGGAGGTGATGCCATTCCTGGTCTGTCAGGTACGAAGTCAATTAAACTATCAATTTGGGATTTGACCGTTGTGTTCAAAAGGAGCAATAGCGCTATTTCAAGAATCAGTATTTTCATTTCTTTACCACACTTCTTAAATTAACATAAAACCAGAGACAAATTTAAGAAATTATAATTAAATACAATCACAAGGATGCAACTAAAAGGTAATCAATTTAGTTCGGGAACAAATTTCTTTGCTAATTTTATCGGATAAATATTAATGTGATTTGCTTAAAATACCGGAAGTATATCAACTCCGGGATTTTTTTCTTTAACTTCTTTAAATGAATATGGAAACTAACCGCAGGAATTTCTTCAAACTATCGGGATTGGCCGGAATAGGACTGTTTGGAAGCAACATTTTTAATGTAAACGGACAGGAAAAACCAAAACAGAAAGGTGCGGGTACTGATTTATCCTCAGCCACCCATACCCAGCGTTTTAACATGAGTGGGTATGCAGCACCCAAAATGGACAAGGTGAGGATCGGATTTGTGGGACTTGGAAACCGTGGCCCGGGTGCCGTTGACCGCATGAGCCATATCGAAGGGGTTGAGATCAAGGCTCTTTGCGACCTCCGTCCCGAAAGGGTTGACATCGTGAAAAAGAAACTTTCAGGAAGTATTCACCAACCTGTTGCCTATACCGGTGACAGCGAAGCCTGGAAAAAAATGTGCGAACGTGAAGATATTGACCTGTTGTATATTGCAACTCCCTGGTATCTCCATACCCCGATTGCCGTTTATGCGTTAAATCATGGAAAGCATGTTTGTACTGAAGTGCCGGCTGCAATAACCCCTGAACAATGCTGGCAATTGGTCGAGGCATCTGAACGCAATCGCAAACATTGTATGATGCTTGAAAACTGCTGTTATGACTTTTTTGAATTGTTGACCTTGAATATGGCCCGCCAGGGATTTTTTGGAGAACTGATTCATGGCGAAGGTGCCTATCTGCATGATTTATTGGAAGGTAATTTCAGCAAGACCAAATATTGGGACTTGTGGAGATTGAAGCAGAATTACCGGAAAGGAAATTTATACCCTACTCATGGACTTGGACCGATCTGTCAATTGATGGATATCAACCGCGGCGACCAGATGGATTATTTAGTTTCCGTTTCGAGCAACGATTTTATGATGGCTACTATGGCAAAGGATTTAGCGGCCAAAGATCCGTTTTATAAAGAATTTGCCGACAAGACCTATCGTGGTAATATGAATACAACCACAATTAAGACGAAAAAAGGGCGGACGATTATGGTCCAGCACGATGTCACTTCGCCACGACCCTATTCGAGGATCCATCAGATCAATGGGACAAAGGCGATGGCTTGCAAATATCCGGAGCCAGGCAGGATA
>JBAXWR010000231.1:0-11612 GCA_037128295.1 Mariniphaga sp. | reverse complement strand
AGGGCTTCTTTATGAAGGTGAAAGCAGGGGCTACTTCTGTCAGCTTTACCCCGGCGATGCAGGTACACAATATCGATGCGCCGTTCAAGGCAACCGCTGCTATACCAACTATTCAACTAATGGTTGAAAGCGGAGGCAAAAAAGCTTCAACAGAAATCAGGTTTGTGGAAGGGGCAACAAAAGGCTTGGATTTTGGCTACGATGCGGGGCTCTTCACAACCGACAAATCATTTGCCCTTTATACCAAATTGGTAGAGGACAATGGTGTCAACTTCCAATTGCAGAGCCTACCGACCAACCAGTACAATGACCTGGTCATCCCGGTAGGCATAGATACCAAAGCCGGCGGCGAAATTGTCTTCACTGTCCAAACCGTCCAATTGGTCCAGGATTGTAAAGTAATCCTCGAGGACAAGCTAACAAACACGTTCACAGATCTTTCCAAAGGGAGCTACAAAGTTGTAGTTGCAGCCAACACTTCCACCTCCGACAGGTTCTTCCTGCATACGGGGGATATCATCAGTGGCCTGGATGACCAGATTCTGCCTGGGAAGTTAACAGCTTATGCAGTACGGAATGTTGAGATCCGTGTGATTGGCGAAGTCGGCGATGGGGCAGTTGCTACGTTGTTCAATGGTTTGGGCAAGGTGGTGCTAACGAAGAAATTGGAAAGTGGAAATTTGAATATCATCGGCCTCCCCAACCTTAGCAGCGGTGTTTACATGCTGAATATCAACAATAAAGGCACGGCACAGACTATTAAGGTGATGGTGAGGAAGGAATAAAGAATGAAAGAAGGAAAGAAGGAAAAAATTAAAAAATTAAAAATTCCTGTAGGGGCGGACCTGTGTGTCCGCCCTTTTGCATTTATAGCCGCCCTTTTGCATTTATATCAATATTTCCATCTATTTCAATATTTCAACATATATCAATATTTCAACATATATCAATATTTGAGGTCCATTGCAATCAAACAACAAACAATCAATTTGTTAAAGTTGCTATTAAAGATTTTGAGCCCGGTATAGAAGCCGATAAGATTCAAAATGTGTTATAAAATTTGCACGTACTTGGTTGGGCCATAATTGACCCCTGCCGCTCAACGAAAACCTGTGCACTCTAATTTCAATGCTTTAAACTTTTTTTCTTATCCTACTAAAGTATTAGCATTTTCTTTATATTTGGCATAACAAAAATATCGTTATTTTATTAACCGGTATTCCAGTAACCTGTAAATTATGTATTTATGAAAAATTTGATTCCTAGTTTGCGAATGGTGTTCATCGCCATCCTTTTTATAAGTTCTGGCAACATGTGCTTTTCACAGGTAATAACCTCTATTTCACCCACTTCTGGTCCGGTTGGAACTTCGGTAACCATTAACGGAACGGGCTTTTTTCCATTTTCTTTAATGAATAGCGTTTTGTTTGGGGCTGTAAAAGCAACTGTAACCTCAGCCACCTCTACAAGTGTAACATTTACAGTGCCTGTGGGAGGCGGTTCGGTGGTGCCTATACAATTGGTTACACAGGGTTGGTTTACCAATGTTAGCACAATTGCTTGTGCTACACCCTTTTTCACGGTTACCAACACGCCCAATCTGGTATACGATTACTTGCGGGTTGCAACAAATCCGGCAGTCGCATCAAAATTATTCGCCATAGGCGATTTTAACCGAGATGGAATTCCTGATGTTGCCTTCGATAATCAAAACGCTGTGCGAGTGTGCTTTGGCGATGGAAACGGCTCTTTTACATACAGCAATTCGTATGCTGTTGGCAATAACATTTCGAGCATTATTACTGCCGATTTAGATGCCGATGGCGTTTTGGATATTGTTACCAGCAACGCCGACTCGCGGAGTTTAAGTGTATTGTGGGGCAATAGCAACGGAACTTTCAACACAGCCGTTAGTATCGGGTTGCCACAAGTTATATCGTCGGTTGCGGTTGCCGATTTTAATCGCGATGGCAGACCCGATTTATTGACAACCAACAAAAGCAGTAACGATGTAACGGTTTTCATTAATAACAGTTCAAGAGGATTTAACTATTACTATAGTTATGTCGTAGGCACTTCGCCTGAACATGCAGCCGTTGGCGATTTCAATGGCGATGGAAAAGCCGATGTGGTGGTAACAAATAAAGGAACGAATACCATATCGGTATTATTAGGCGACGGTAAAGGAGGGCTTGGTGGTTCAACAAATTACGTTGTTGGAACCTCACCATATTACGTGGCTTTAGGCGATTTTAACGGCGACGGCAAAACCGACATTGCTGTAACCGTAAGTGGCGACAACAAAATAGCTGTTTTATTAGGAAACGGAAATGGAACTTTTGCAACCGCTGTAAAATACGACACCAACAGCCTACCAATAATGCCCACGGTTTGCGATTATAATGGCGATGGAAAATCGGATATCGCTTTCGGTTGCCAAACCGCACAAAAATTAGGAGTTATCACCGGCAAAGGCAACGGAACTTTTTACCCCGCAAAATATTTTGCTGTATGGGGCTTAAACCATGGAATTGCCACCGCCGATTTTAATTGCGACGGCAGAACCGACTTTGGGCTGATGACTGATGAAGGTTTTTATAGTTTAGTCAATTTACCTGTTCCTGCAATTACCTCATTTTCACCTACTTCGGGCGAAATAGGAACTTCGGTAACGATTACCGGAACAAGTTTCAGTGCGGTGGCATCTGAAAACTCTGTTTATTTTGGCGACGTAAAAGCCACAGTAACTTTAGCATCAAGTACTTCTCTTACAGTAATTGTTCCTGCCGGTGGCGGTTCGGTAGAAATGGTTTCGGTTTCGGTAAATGGTAAGGTGGCAAACTCGCTGTTGGGTTCAACACCTTTTTTCACTTACTCACGAAGCACAAAAAATTATTTGGGATTCAACTTCACTTCTTTGTCAACCGGCAGCAGTTCTTGTATCGGAACCGGTGATTTTAACGGTGATGGAAAACCCGATATTGCAGTCGGGATGTTTTCAGCAAATAGTGTAAATATTTATTTGGGCGATGGAAACGGGAATTTTTCGCTATCAAATACTTACACAGTTGGTACAGAACCATATAGAATCGAAAGCGGCGATTTTAACGGCGATGGAATTTTAGACCTTGTAACTGCCAATGCCGGTTCGGCAAATGTGAGCATTTTGCTTGGAAACGGCAACGGCAGTTTTGGTGCCGCAACAAATTATACAGTCGGTGAAACCCCAATTGGTGTAACTGTTGGAGACCTTGACAGCGATGGAAAAGCCGACATTGTGGTTGCCAACGTGGGTAGCGATTTTATAAGTATATTAACTGGAATTGGGAATGGAACTTTCAATGCAGCAATTAATTGCACGGTTGGGGCAAAACCCGGAGTTGTTAAACTGGGAGATTTCAACGGTGATAAAAATACAGATATTGCTGTAATCAATTTTGGTTCATCTTATTTGTCAATTCTTTACGGAAATGGTGTCAGAAACTTTGCCGCTCCGGTTAAAACGGCATTGGAAGATAATCCGTACTCTTTCGATTTAACAGATTTGAACAACGATGGAAAAACCGACATTATTTTGACTGGTTTCTATTACGGTTCGGTAATGTTCTTATTATCAAATGGTAATGGTACTTTTGAAATGAGAGGTGATTATCTGACTGCCAAACCCGAAGATATTGCTACTGGTGATTTTAACGGTGATGGTAAAACCGACATTGTGCTATCGTATTCAGACAATGCCGATTACCTTCTTTTTCTTATGGGAGATGGTACTGGAAATATTTCAGATTACACTTACAGAACCATTTCGGGGAGTGCCATGATAATAAAAATTAGCGATTTCAACAAAGATGGTCGTGCTGATATTGCAATAAATAACGACGGTTATCTGAATATCATTTTGGGTGGATTAGATACACCCACCGCCAATGCTTTTACCAACAAAACAACAACCGGTTTCGACTTTAGTTGGAGCAGTCCGACAGGTAGCGTTGCAACTGGGTATTATTTAGATATTGCCACCGATGCCTCATTTACGCATCTGGTGAATAATAGTGGTTTAGGAAACGAAAATGTAGGAAATACACTTTCGAAAACCATTACGGGTTTGACACCTGCAACCACTTATTATTGTCGTGTTCGCGCCTATAATGCTCAGGAAACCAGCGCAAACAGTAATGTAGTTTCCGATTTTACCCTTTTAGATTTGAAAATAAGCAACATTACGCCATCACAAGGCGCAGTAGGTACAACGATAACCATTAACGGTGCCGGTTTCAGCACTACACCGGCAAACAATGTGGTGTATTTTGGCGCTGTAAAAGCAACGGTAACAGCCGCCACCACAACTACACTCACGCTTACCGTACCCGCAGGAGCCGGTTCGGTAGTACCGATTTTAGTTACAGTAAACAATCATGTGGCGAGGTCTATTACCGGAAGTACACCTTTTTTTACCATAACTAACACACCAACACTTACTGCCGACTATTCGATAAACACGATAACTCAGACCGATAACAATAACAAGAAATTTGTTCTTGCCGATTTTAACCGTGACGGAAAAGCCGATTTGGCTACGACTCAATTTGATACAAAGAAATTAGAAGTTTCGCTCGGCAATGGTAACGGCACGTTTGGAACCCCCACAGTAATTGATTTGCTGGGTTATAGTCCAAGAGATATAGCAACCGGTGATTTTAACGGCGATGGTAAAATTGATCTCGTTGTTGCAGGCGAACTAACCAACTATTTGGTAATGATTTTTGGAAATGGCGACGGAACTTTTGCAACCGCATTTCCTTCCTATGTAGATGCCTCACCCTTTGTTATTGCAGTTGCTGATTTTAACAATGATGGCAAAGATGATATTGCTATTGGCGATTACTGGTATAAGAATTTTTCTGTTTCGCTTGGCAATGGCACCGGTGGTTTTGCTTTAAGTTTCAAAGTAGATGTTCCATCTCCCGCTGAAATTAAAATTGCTGATTTTGATAACGATGGAAATGCTGATGTAATTCTTTGTTCGTATGGTTATAATTATACGAAAATCTTTCAGGGCTTCGGAAATGGAACTTTTCAGATGTCAGTGCTTAATGATTATTCAATTCATTACTATTTTTTCTATGGTGCTTATGCTCTAAGTGTAGGCGACTTCAATAATGATGGCTTTGCTGATGTGGTATTTAAAAGTGGACATTATGGTGGTTTGTGTGTTATGCTTGGAAATGGAAATTTCACTTTTACTTTGAGTCATTGGTGGTACTGTGGCAATGTACAAACAACCATAACTGGTGATTTTAATGGCGATGGAAATTTAGATTTTGCTCACTGCAATTTTCTTTCCTCTTTAGAAATTGTTTTAGGTTATGGTACAGGTAGAATGGGAGAAGAAACGTCATTACCGGTACCTGCTGGAGATTGTATGTATTTCTGCGATTTAAACAATGACGGAAAAGCCGATTTAGTAACGACTACGCCAACAAATATAACCGTTTGTTTAAATAAACCGCCCGATGCTCCCGTAGCCACTGCCGCTTTTGATATTTCAAGCACCGGATTTACAGCCACTTGGAACGCTAACAGTGTAGCAACCAATTACTACATAGATGTTTCCACCGATGAAAATTTCAGCACTTTCGTCAATAACGGCGGAGCCGGAAATGAAGAAACTGGAGATGTTTTGCTAAAATCTTTTTCGGGTTTAACCGGCGGAACCACTTATTATTACCGGCTTAGAGCAACCAATGGCAATGGCACCAGCGTAAATAGCAATGTTATTTCGCTTACAACACCGCTAAATGCACCAGTTGCCACTGCCGCTACTGATATTACAACAAATTCTTTAACAGCCAATTGGGCTGCTTCAAATGGTGCTATCGGTTATTATTTAGATGTAGCAAGCGACATAAATTTTACAACACTAATCAACAATGGCGGTGCCGGAAACGAAAACGTGGGAAATGTACTTTCGAAATCAATAAGCGGACTAAGTACCGGAACCACTTACTTTTATAGAGTGCGGGCATACAACGCAACCACCACAACCGCAAGCAGCAACGCAATCAGTTGCGAAACCACAAAAAACTCGCAAACTATTTCATTCACATCATTTTCTACACCTTTAACATTTGGTGCGGCACCATTTGATTTGACGGCATCGGCAACATCTGGCTTAACGGTTTCATTCGCAAGCGATAATACTTCGATAGCCACCGTTTCGGGAAATAC
Source organism: Mariniphaga sp. (assembly GCA_037128295.1). Taxonomy (GTDB): domain Bacteria; phylum Bacteroidota; class Bacteroidia; order Bacteroidales; family Prolixibacteraceae; genus JAAFHB01. Next base: position 5,384 of record JBAXWR010000231.1, on the reverse strand, counting down.
CGTTACGATTGTTGGTGTAGGAACTGCAAACATTACGGCAAGTCAGGCAGGCGATGCAAATTACTATGCAGCAAGCGATTATGTTCGTCAGTTGGTAGTTTTGGCAAATACCGATGCTCCAGGTAATGCTCTCATTTTCAATAGTTCTAATTCAATTGTCAATTTGGGAAACAGCATCAGTTTAACAAGCAACTTTACGATTGAAACATGGATTTTACCCCAGATACCTTCTTCGCTATCCACCATAATTTCAAACAAATCGGGGGCATGTTCAACAAGCGGATTTTCCTTAGTAGTAAAACCTGATGGCTCGCTAAATGTGGAATATGGCAATTGCGGTGGTTTTGGCAGTGCCGCAGGCAAAATAGCATTTGGAAAATGGCAGCATGTTGCCTATACCGTATCATCAACTGGTAGTAAACTGTATATCAACGGTATAGAAGTGGCATCAGAAGGCAGCATTTCAGTCGGCGCGGGTGCAACCGATTTATTGCTTGGTGATTATGGCAATGTACTCGGTTGGTATCCATACAAAGGCAATTTGGACGAATTGCGAATCTGGAATACTGCACTTTCTGCAACACAGTTACAATCAGGCATGTACAACGTTATCAGTCCTTCTTCGTCAGGCTTAACTGCATATTACCGCTGCGACCAGTCGAGCGGAAGTACTTTATACGATTTAACTTCAAACGCACATAACGGAAATCTTGTAAATACCACATGGACTGAAAGTTATGCAATGGTTGTACCTGTACCGCAAGACGCAAGCGCGACTTCAAATACAAGTTTCACAGCAAACTGGAACGCACCTTTGATTGGCTCGGTGTCGAAATATATTTTTGATGTTTCGACCACAAGCAATTTCACTACCGTAGTCAGTGGGTTTTGGGGAATGGAATGTGGCACAAACACTTCGCAATTAGTTACAGGACTTTCGCCCAACACCGCTTATTATTACAGGGTTCGCGCCAATAAAACAGAAACTATCGATCAGGAAGGTGGTTTCTACAGAAACACTATTTCAGTAACTACTTTAAAAACAACGCAATCCATAACATTTTCGCCAATTTCCACACCGGTAATTTTAGGTGTTTCGCCCCTAGCTTTAACTGCCTCGGCAAGTTCGGGTTTAGATGTTAGTTTTACAAGTGATAACGAGACAGTTGCAACAGTTTCGGGAAATATGGTTACGGTGTTAAGTGCCGGTATTGTGAATATAACAGCCAGCCAAGCCGGAAACTCGACTTTTGCACCCGCAACCAATGTGGCACGCACGTTTGAAGTGTTACCAAACATGACATCACCTGGCAATGCTTTGACATTCAACGGAATAAGCGACTTTGCTACTGTTCCTTATAATTTCTCCGGATTTACCTCATACACCTTAGAGGCATGGATTAAGCCGTCATCAATTGGCAATCAAACAGTTATAGCAGCAAACAATGGCAGCAATTATACTTCTGCACATCAAATCAATATTTATAACGGAAAATTTCAACATTATACCTGGGCCGGCTCGGCAATATATATCACCGGAACCACTGATATTCAAGTTGGGAAGTGGTATCATGTAGCAATAACCGCAACCAATGGCGGCTATGCCCATTTGTTTGTCAACGGTGTGGAAGAAGGTACACCGATTTCTGTTGTAAGCTTAGAAACTTCTGGCACACAATTTTACATCGGAAAATCGGGCTTCGGAACTGCTTATTTTAACGGTGCAGTTGATGAGGTCCGTATCTGGAATTTTGCAAAAGATGGCACTGCGATTCAAAATTCGATGTATAATACAGTCAATCAATCTTCTACTGGCTTAGTTTCGTATTACAAATTTGACCAGACAACGGGAACTGCTTTATACGATTTAACTTCAAGTGCCAATCACGGAACCATCTCCAACTCGAATTGGACAGAAAGTTATGCCATGATAGTCCCCACTCCGCAAGCCGCCGATAATATTCTAAACAACAGTTTCACAGCACATTGGGATGCCCCGGCAGTGGGAACGGTCGAGAAATATTTATTGGATGTGTCCACAACAAGCGATTTCAGTTCGTTTGTAAGTGGTTATAGTTCAAAAGATTGCGGAACCAATTTATCTCAATCCGTAAGCAGTTTGTCTGCCGGAATCACTTATTATTACCGCGTGAGGGCCGAAAAATCCAGCGTAAGCGGGCAAGGTGGTTTGTATCGAAACACAATTTCGGTAAGTACACCAAAAGCAAATCAAAGCATCAATTTCGCTACCATTGCATCGCCGGCAACTTTGGGTGTTACGCCCATAACATTAAGTGCCACAGCTACATCTGGCTTAGATGTAACTTTAATGAGCGATAATCCTTCGGTTGCCACCGTTTCGGGAACAACACTTACAATTGTTGGTGGAGGAATTGTGCATATCACTGCAAGTCAATCAGGTAACACCAATTTTAATGCTGCAACCGATGTGTCGCAAACTTTAACGGTAAATCTGCCAGCGCCCGGAAATGCCTTACATTTTGAGGCAAGTAAATCGAATTCAGTCAATTGTGGCAGCATTTTAAATACTGCAACTGCTTTCACCATTGAGGGTTGGATAAAACCGGAAGAGAATTTTGGCCCGAATACCATTTTTGCATCAAAAAACACAGGTTGCACAACCGGTGGTTTTGCGCTGTATATCAACAGTTTCAACACGCAAGACAATGCGTTGGTGGTTGAAACCGATAATTGCGGATCATTTTATACTGCCGGCAACGCAATAAAAATGGGTGTTTGGCAGCATATTGCATTGGTAGTGAGCAGTTTCACTTCGGCAAAACTCTACATCAACGGCGTAGAACAAACCACTTATGGCAGTTTTGCAATGACCACATTGTCAGCACCTTTAACACTTGGCGATTTTTCGGGTGGCGGCAGTCATTTTTACTATAAAGGTGCCATGGACGAAGTTCGGGTTTGGAATTCAGCTCGTTTAGCAACAGATATTCAGAACAATATGTTCAATCCCTTGTTGGGAAGTGAAGATGGATTGATTTCCTATTACAATTTCGACATTGGAAGTGCCGGTTCGTTCAACTCTGGATTAACCATGCTTTACGACAAAACTTCTCATGCAAACAACGGTACACTCAGCAATTTCACATTAAATGGCGGTTCCTCAAATTGGGTAGAAAGTTACGCTATGGTTGTGCCAGTGCCACAAGCTGCAACCGATGTTCAAACCACTTCATTTACTGCACATTGGAACGCTCCTACAGTAGGTACGGTTACAAATTATTTGTTAGATGTTTCTACATCAAGCACTTTCTCATCGTTTGTGGAAGGTTATTTGGGCTACGATTGTGGTACCAATTTATCGAAATCAGTTACCGGATTAAGTCAGGGAACAACTTATTATTACCGTGTAACTGCGAATAAATCAAGCGTTAGTGGACAAGGCAGGTATTCCGGCATCTATACTTCTGTAACCACCATTGCAACGCAAACTATCTTATTTTCAGCCATTTCCTCGCCGATTATTATGGGTGCTTCTCCGATAAGTTTATCAGCAATTGCAAGCTCTGGCTTAACCGTTTCGTTTGCAAGTGATAATGAGGCAGTTGCAACCGTTTCGGGAAACACCCTTTCAATTGTTGGTGCCGGCACAGTGAATATTACGGCAAGTCAGACAGGAAACGCAATTTACACTGCTGCACCAAACGTAGTTCGCAGTTTCGAGGTATTGCCCAATATGACAGCACCCGGAAACGCGCTAAATTTTAATCCAACCAACACAAGCACAGTCAATTGTGGAAGTATTTTGAACGATGCCACCGCTTTCACCGTAGAAGCGTGGATAAAACCCGAATCGAATTCTGGTCCGAATACCGTTTTCGCATCAAAATATACCGGTTGCAGTATTGGTGGTTTTGCATTGTATGTCAATAGTTTCGGCACCGAAGACCACGCTTTGGTAGTAGAAACTAATAGTTGCGGAACGTTATACACAGCTGCCGGTTCTATAAAAATGGGACAATGGCAACATATTGCTTTAGTAGTGAACAGTTTAACATCGGCCAAACTTTATATTAATGGGGTTGAGCAAACCACAACCGGTTCAATAGCCATCACCACTTTGGCTGCCCCTTTCACATTGGGCGATTTTTCGGGTGGCGGCAGCCATTTTTATTTCAAAGGTGCAATGGACGAAGTTAGAGTTTGGAAAACAGCACTTTCGACCGATGAAATTCAGTCAAATTTATATCATTCGGTAAGTTTGCCAAATTCCGGGTTGACTGCGTATTACAAATTTGATCAAACTACCGGAAATACCTTGTACGATGCGTCAAACGCCAATCATGGAACGATTGTAAATACCGGTTGGGTTGAAAGTTACGCAATGGTTGTGCCTGTATTACAATCTGTTAGTAATACTAACTCCAATTGCTTTACTGCAAATTGGACAGCACCGGTTGTGGGTACGGTTACAAAATATTTGTTGGATGTTTCCACATCCAGCGATTTCAGTTCGTTTGTAACTAACTATAATGCAGCCGATTGTGGTACAAATGTATCGAAAACCGTCAGCGGACTTTCGGCAAATACCACGTATTATTATCGTGTTCGAGCTGACAAAACCAGCGTTACTGGGCAAGGCGGTTATGCCACAGGTTCGGTTACAACTTCAACACCAATGACAGCACCCGGAAACGCTCTTACTTTCAATGGAATAAATGAATACGCCACAGTTCCTTATAATTTCAGTGGATTTACAACTTATACCATTGAGGCATGGATTAAACCGGCATCCCTTGTTATTCAAACAGTTTTAGCAGCAAACAATGGCAGTGGTTTTACTTCTGCACACCAAATCAATATTTATAACGGCAAATTTCAACATTACACTTGGGCCGGAACGACAATAAATATCAACGGAACAACTGATATTCAAGTAGGTAAGTGGTATCATGTAGCAATAACCGCAACCAATGACGGCTATGCACATTTGTTTGTCAATGGAGTGGAAGAAGGTACACCGCTACCAATTGGAACGCTGGAAACTTCTGGTACACAGTTTTATATTGGAAGGTCTGGTTTTGGAGATGCTTATTTCAGCGGTTCAGTTGACGAAGTTCGTTTCTGGAATTTTGCAAAAGAAGGCACCGCGATTCAATCATCGATGTATAATGTTGTGAATCAGGCATCCACAGGTTTGATTTCATATTACCAATTCGACCAAACCAGCGGAAACACTTTGTACGACTTAACTTCAAACGCAAATAACGGCACAGTTGTAAATCCCAATTGGACAGAAAGTTATGCTATGGTTGAACCGATTGCCACTGCCGCTACCGATATTAGCAAGGTCGGTTTTACGGCAAACTGGACCGTGCCTGCAAAAGGAAACGCACCTACCGACT
>JBAXWR010000230.1:0-11669 GCA_037128295.1 Mariniphaga sp. | reverse complement strand
GGGCGCACACATAGGTCCGCCCCTACGGGTTCGACATTGGTTTGGTTACGGATTTTAGGGCGGACACGCAGGTCCGCCCCTACGGGTTCCAAATTAAAATCGGTGACCGGCACATGTTACGATCGAAAATGAATTTCTGAGATATTAATTTAATACCGCAATAAAATGGCCTATGATCCAAAAATACACCATCGACGGTCGATCCGTTTAAAAGGGTACGATTATTCACAGGAAGGTTTGTATTATGTCACCATTTGCGTCCAGAACAGGGATTATTTATTTGGCGAAATTATTGGGGATTCATCATCCGATAAACACAAAATGATTCCAAACGATTCAGGGATAATGATCGAAAAATGGTACCACGAATTGGAAAACAAATTCCCGGATATCGAATGTGGTCCGTATGTGGTTATGCCAAACCATTTTCATTGTATTATCGAAAACAATGGGAATCTAAATATTATTAAACCCGTAGGGGCGGACCTATGTGTCCGCCCTCAAAATCTGGATTCCCCTCAAAATCTGGATTCCTCTCAAAATCTGGATTCCTCTCAAAATCTGGATTCCTCTCAAAATCTGGATTCCCCTCAAAATACCTATCGAAATCAAAATATGGGTTCAAACCCAAATATGATTGACAATCTGAATATTGCCAACAATCGAAATACGTCTTCTGAACGAAAGGGCGAACACGCAGGTTCGCCCCTACGGGTTCCATGTCAAAATAACAAATCAATTTTGGATGATGTGTTTTTGGAAAATTCGTTTTTAAATGGTTCGTTATTGCACGATTCGTTTTTGGACGAACACACAGAGGGCGAACACATAGGTTCGCCCCTACACAATGTGGTGCAATGGTTTAAAACAATGTCAACAAATGAATATATTCGTGGAGTTAAAACCTTGGGGTGGCAACGGTTTAAAGGCAAATTATGGCAACGGGGGTATTATGAACACATTATTCGCGATCAGACTTCTTATGATATCATTTCTGAATATATCCTTAACAATCCCCAAAATTGGGATACTGACAAACTAAAATTATTATGAACGAAGCCGAAACCAGAGCAGAACTAATTGATCCTAAGCTTAAAGCATGTGGCTGGGGAGTAGTCAAAGATTCCAGAATATTCCGTGAACACCCCATTACCGCAGGCCGGATACAAACGGGCGGCGTAAGGGCAAAAAAGTTGACAGCCGATTATGTTTTAGCCTATAAGGGAATCAAACTGGCTGTAATAGAAGCCAAGAGCGATGTCCAGGGTGTTGGCGAAGGTGTTGCCCAGGCAAAGCTTTATGCCGAAAAATTGCAGGTCGAAACAACCTATTCCACCAATGGCAAGGAGATTTATAGCATTTGTATGAAAACCGGTGTGGAAGGATTGGTTGAAAATTACCTCACACCAGAAGAACTCTGGAACAAAACCTTTGCCGTCCAGAATAACTGGAGGGAAAAATTCAGCTCAATTCCGTTTGAATATGTCAAAGGCAAAAACGACCCACGTTATTACCAGGAAATAGCCGTCAACAATACACTCGAAGCAATAGCCAACAACAAAAATCGTATCCTATTAACCCTCGCCACAGGCACCGGAAAGACTTTTATCGCGTTTCAGATTGCCTGGAAATTGTTTCAAACAAGGTGGAACCGGTCCCGGTCCCTTCGGCTTCGCTCAGGGACCGGAGTAGAAACGACCGGAACCGGAGTGAGCCGCCGTCCACGCATTTTATTCCTTGCAGACCGGAATATTTTGGCCGATCAGGCATTTAATGCTTTTTCGGCTTTCCCCGAAGATGCCCTTGTGCGGATCAGTCCGAAAGAGATCAGTAAAAAAGGAGGTGTCCCAACCAACGGAAGTATCTTTTTCACTATTTTTCAGACCTTTATGACAACCGTAGGGGCGGACCTGCGTGTCCGCCCACAAAATACGGTATCGAATCAAAATACGGTATCGAATCAAAATACGGTATCGAATCAAAAGGGCGGACACATAGGTCTGCCCCTACATGTCCAACCGGATGAAATTCAATCACCACAATACAATTTTGGGGCATATCCTGAAGATTATTTTGATTTTATCGTTATCGACGAATGTCACAGGGGTGGTGCCAACGACGAGGGAAACTGGCGTGGCATTCTGGAGTATTTCTCCCCTGCCGTTCAGTTGGGTTTGACCGCAACACCAAAACGGAGGGACAATGTCGATACCTACAAATATTTTGGTGACCCTGTTTTCATTTACTCTCTCAAGGAAGGGATCAACGATGGTTTCCTTACACCGTTTAAAGTAAAGCGGATCAAAACCACCCTCGACGATTACATTTATACAAGTGATGACCAGATTATCGAAGGGGAGATAGAAGAAGGAAGGTTATACACCGAACCCGATTTCAATAACATTATCGAGATCAAAGAGCGGGAGGCAAAACGGGTCAAGGTTTATCTGGATGAAGCGAACCAAAAGGAAAAAGCCATCGTTTTCTGTGCCAACCAGCCTCATGCGGCTTTGATACGGGATTTGATCAACCAGTTTAAAAAATCAAAAGACCCGAATTATTGTGTCCGGGTGACTGCCAACGATGGCGAGATTGGGGAGCAGTTCTTGAGACAATTTCAAGACAACGAAAAAACAATCCCAACCATTTTGACCACATCGCAAAAATTATCTACCGGTGTCGATGCCAGGAATATCCGAAATATTGTTTTGCTGCGTCCAATCAACTCAATCATTGAGTTTAAGCAAATCATTGGCAGGGGAACCCGGTTGTTCGATGGAAAGGAGTTTTTCACCATTTACGATTACGTCGATGCTTATCAGCGGTTCCTCGATCCCGAATGGGATGGAGAACCACCAGTACCTGAAACATGTACCCGATGCGGTCAGTCTCCATGTGTATGTGAGAAACATCCTCCTGAACGATGTCCGGTTTGTGGCCTAATGCCATGCGGATGTGTAATAGAACCCCCACCGCCTTGCTATAGTTGTGGTCAAATCCCATGTATTTGTATTAAAAAGGTGAAGGTCAAATTAAAGGATGGGAAAGAGCGCGAGATTCAGCACATGATCGCCACTTCGTTCTGGAGCGCCGATGGTTTGCCAATCTCGGCTGAAGAGTTTTTGCAAAACTTGTTTGGTACCCTTCCAGCCTTCTTTAAAAGCGAGGAAGAACTGCGGAACATTTGGGGCAATCCTTTAACTAGGAAGATTTTATTGGAGAAATTGGATGAAGCTGGTTATGGCAAGGAAGAACTGAAAGTGCTGCAGCAACTGATCAATGCAGAAAAAAGCGACCTGTTCGATGTACTTGAATATGTGTTCAATAGCGATAACAAACCAATATCCCGTGAATCAAGGGTTGCAGCAGCTCAAGCAACAATCTTTGCCTTGCTCAACGAAAAGCAAAAGGAATTTATCGAATTTGTTTTGGGCAAATACATTGAAACAGGTGTCGAAGAACTCGATCAGGAGAAACTACCGTTCTTGCTCACAAGCAAGTACCAATCCTTTGAGGATGCCAGTTTAATGCTGGGTGACCTGACAAAGGTGAAGGACCTATTCCTGGAGTTCCAGAAACACTTGTATGAACATGAGGTGGCGTAATATGCTTAAAATAAAAAAAACTGGAAATTGCCTGATCCCAGGATCCTGCAATTTCCAGTTTCTATTTTCCAATTTCCAATTTCCAATTTCTAATTTCCAATTTCCAATTTTCAATTTCCTTCCCTACTTATACTCGTTCCAGGCCTTGATCGAAATATTGTCCAGGTCAAGTTTGCAAATGGCATAGATAAAGGCACTTGCAACCCTGGCATTTGTAATCAACGGAATATTAAAATCGATGGCGTTTCTGCGGATACGGTAACCATTTGATAACTCTCTGGTAGTGTGATCTTTGGGAATATTGATAACCATTTCGATTTTTCTGTTTTTGATCAGATCGAGCGTGTTGGGCTGTTTGTCATCTTCGTCGGGCCAGAAAACCTGCTCGGTCGCCACACCATTTTCATGAAAGAAATGGTGTGTACCACCTGTTGCATAGATGGTGAAACCACGTTCCTTCAACATCCTTGCACTTTCCAATAATTCCACCTTTCCCCTTGTAGGACCCGAAGAGATCAGGATGTTCTTTTTAGGGATACGGTATCCGACCGACAACATCGATTTCAGCAATGCTTCGTAGAAATTCTCGCCAATACAAGCTACTTCCCCAGTCGAGGCCATATCGACACCTGACACAGGATCGGCATTCAACAAACGGTGGAACGAGAATTGTGGAGCTTTAACCCCAACATAGTCCAGTTCAAACAATGACTTGTCCGGTTTTTCAAACGGAACATTCAGCATCGCCTTGGTGGCAATTTCTATTAAATTGGTCCTTAATACTTTGGATACGAATGGAAACGAACGTGAAGCCCTTAAATTACATTCGATGACCTTGATATCGTTGTCTTTGGCAAGATACTGAATATTGAAAGGACCTGTTATTTCAAGTGCTTTTGCGATCTTTTTGGATATTTTTTTGATCCTGCGAATGGTTTCTATGTAGAGCTTCTGTGGAGGAAAGACGATTGTAGCATCCCCTGAGTGTACACCTGCAAATTCCACATGTTCAGAAATCGCATAGGCAACGATCTCACCATCTTTTGCAACGGCATCAACTTCGATCTCTTTTGCATTTTCGATAAATTCCGATACCACAACAGGATGTTCTTTTGAAACATGGGCCGCAAGGGTGAGGAAATGGTGCAATTGGTCTTTGTTCGATACAACATTCATGGCAGCACCTGAGAGTACATAGGATGGGCGTATCAAAACCGGAAAACCCACTTCGTCAACAAACCGATTAATATCCTCAATAGTAGTCAACTGGCTCCAACGTGGCTGATCAACATCCAACCGGTCGAGCATTGCCGAGAATTTATTGCGGTCTTCAGCATTATCGATCTTTTCGGCAGTTGTCCCCAAAATTGGGACACCTTGCTCGTGTAACTTCATAGCTAGATTGTTCGGGATTTGCCCACCCATCGAAAGGACCGTTCCCAATGGCTGTTCCAGGTCGCAAATGTCAAGTACCCTTTCGAGTGTCAATTCATCAAAATAGAGACGGTCACATGTATCGTAATCGGTGGAAACGGTTTCAGGATTGTAGTTGATCATGATCGAGCGGAAACCTTCCTTACGGATCGTTGCTACCGCATTGACCGAACACCAGTCGAATTCGACAGACGACCCAATTCGGTAAGCACCTGAACCAAGTACGATGACCGATTTATTATCATGCTCAAATTCAACATCATGCTCAATACCATTATAAGTAACGTACAGGTAATTTGTTTGTGCCGGATATTCCCCGGCCAATGTATCAATTTGCTTGACAACCGGTGTTATGCCCAATTTCTTTCTGTAAGCCCTGACTTTAAGCAATTCTGCATGAATTCCATGATCCATTGTTTTGAAAACCAACCTTGCAATCTGAAAGTCGGAATAGCCTTGTTTCTTGGCCATCCTAAGCAATTCGGCTGGCAATTCTTCAAGTTTATTGTACTCAATCAGCTCATTCCTCAGCTGATAAATATTACTGAGTTTTTGCAGGAACCATTTGTCAATACGAGTGATTTCCCATATTTTATCTACAGAATAGCCTTTGTGCAAGGCTTCGGCTATTGCAAAAATGCGACGGTCGGTTGGGTTTTTTAATTCCCCGTCAATGTCGGTGATCTCCATTTCGCCACGGTTTCCAACAAACCCATGCATCCCGACACCAACCATTCGGATACCCTTTTGGATGGCTTCTTCGAAAGAACGCCCGATGGCCATGATTTCGCCTACCGATTTCATGCTTGATCCCAGGGTTTTAGAAACCCCAACAAATTTATTCAAGTCCCAGCGTGGAATTTTCACCACCACATAATCAAGGGCAGGTTCAAAACAAGCGGTTGTCACCTTAGTGACTGAGTTCTTAAGTTCGTGCAGCCCATAACCAAGACCAAGTTTAGCAGCAACAAAGGCCAACGGATAACCTGTTGCTTTTGAAGCCAATGCTGAAGACCTTGAAAGTCGGGCATTTACTTCAATTATGCGATAATCTTCAGAGTTGGGATCCAAAGCAAATTGGACATTACATTCTCCCACCACCCCGATTTTTCGGATGATCTTGATCGAGAGGGCACGCAATTTATGGTATTCGTCATTCGACAAAGTTTGCGAAGGGGCAACTACAATCGATTCGCCGGTATGAATTCCCAGAGGGTCGAAGTTTTCCATATTACAAACCGTAATACAGTTGTCGTAACAGTCCCTGACAACTTCGTATTCAACCTCTTTCCATCCTTTGATCGACTCTTCGACAAGGATTTGTGGCGAATAACTGAAAGCATTCTCGGCCAATTTGTTCAACTCCTCTTCGTTGGAACAAAACCCTGATCCCAAACCTCCAAGGGTGTATGCAGCCCTGATAATCAATGGGAATCCCAATTTCTTGGCCGCTTCCCTGGCTTTTTCAATCGAATCGCAAGCCACACTTTTTGGGGTAAGGACATCGATTTCGTGAAGGATATCTGAAAAGATCTGGCGGTCTTCTGTATTGATGATTGATTGAACTGGAGTTCCAACAACTTTAATATTGTGTTTTTCGAGAATCCCCTGTCTGAAAAGGTCAACGCCACAATTGAGGGCCGTCTGACCACCAAATGCGAGAAGGATACCATCTGGCTTCTCTTTCTCAATTACTTTCTCAACAAAATAAGCAGTGACGGGCAGGAAGTAAATCTTATCGGCAATCTCTTCCGAAGTCTGGATGGTAGCGATGTTCGGGTTGATCAGGATAGTGAAGACACCCTCCTCTTTTAACGCTTTCAAGGCCTGTGAACCGGAATAGTCAAATTCGCCGGCTTCACCGATTTTTAGTGCCCCCGAACCGAGGACGATTACTTTTTTGATGAGTGAGTTTATCATTTACTTTCCTTTGTTTTTTGTACACTTTCAATAAAATCATCGAACAAAAATTCCGTGTCAACCGGCCCGGAGGAGGCCTCAGGATGGAATTGGGTTGAAAAGAAAGGTTTCGTCTTGTGCCTGATCCCTTCATTTGTATTGTCGTTCACGTTCACAAACAACGTTTCCCAATCTTCAGGAAGTGTTTCGTCTGCAATAGCGAACCCGTGATTCTGTGATGTAATAAAGCAGCGATTGGTTCCTTTAAACAGTACTGGCTGGTTATGGCTACGGTGACCGTACTTCAATTTATAGGTTTCAGCTCCGGCTGCGAGACCAAGCAATTGATTTCCAAGGCATATTCCCATAATTGGTTTTCCTTGTCTGATCGCTGTCCTGATATGTTTGACGGTAATATCGCACATGGTTGGGTCACCGGGACCATTGGTTAGAAATAATCCGTCATAATCAAGTTTGGTAAAATCATAATCCCACGGTACCCTTGTCACAGTGGAGTTGCGTTTCAATAAACACCTTATAATGTTGTTTTTTACGCCACAGTCAACCAAAACGATTTTGTTTTCACCATCGCCGTAGGTTTCAACTGTATCGGTGCTTGCAATGGCAACAAGGTTCACCAGGTTTGGATCAAAAAAACCGATCTTTTCACCTTCAAACTCAATCTTTCCAAGTAGTGAACCCTTTTCACGCAGTATCTTTGTAAGCAACCTTGTATCAATATCATACAGACCAGGGATGTTTTGCGATTTTAACCAGTCGCCGAGACTCATCATGGCATTCCAATGACTGAAACCTACAGAATAATCGGAAACGATCAGTGCCGTGATATGGATTTTGTTCGATTCAAAATGTTTATGTACGCCATTTTCCATTAAATCTTTCGGAACCCCATAGTTTCCAATCAGCGGATAGGTCGAAACAAGTATTTGTCCGGTATAGGAAGGGTCTGTCAAACTTTCTGGATATCCGGTCATTGCGGTATAAAACACAACTTCGCCCGCAACCGATTTTTCGTAACCGAATGATTTTCCTTCCAATACTGTTCCGTCTTCAAGAATCAGTTTTACTTTTCGCATTATTGTTTATTTTTCTCTGGTGAACTTATTTTCAGAATCTAATGTTCAAAAAAAATGCGTTTTCACTACTTTTTGATCAGTAGTAAAAACGCATTCTTTGGCGTCTTCATCTTCGATATTTTTTTGGATGTCGCACAGCCGCAAAAGTAAATCATTCTTGTAAACCAACCAAACCATTCGATGATTTTTATAAATATTCATATAAATTTAATATATGACATATAAATTAATAATTATGCAATAAAATGAATAATTAATCGAAATTTATGCATATAATTGCACCTTTTGATAGAATAAATATTCGTTCATGAAAAATCGTTCGCAAAGGATCGAGGTGATCAAGCAAATAATATCGCAGGAAGTAATCAGTAGCCAGGATGAATTGCAAATCCGTTTACAGGAACGGGGGTGCGATGTTACCCAAGCTACACTTTCGCGTGACTTGAGATCATTGCAGGTGATGAAAGTGAACGATGCCAAAAACGGCTACATCTATCGCCTGGTGGAGACCAAGGTGGTTGAACAGAAAGTCTCCTCAGAGGTTTCGAGAATTGATTTCATGCCTGACGGGGTCGTTAGTATTGAATTTTCAGGAAATATATTGGTTATCAAGACGTTGCCTGGATATGCAAATAGCGTGGCGATACTGATCGACAAAGCCAATCCTGTGGAGATCATAGGGACAGTTGCCGGCGACGATACCATCCTTACGATAATGCGCGAAGGTGTTGGACGTCATGATGTGGTTCAGGCATTAAAATCCATTATGCCACGACTTGAAAGTAAATTTTAAATTAAAAGGAAGTTAAAATAATGATATTCAGTAAAAAAGAAAATATTCAGGTAAAGCCTGATATTCAGGTGGTAGTTGCAGGAGAGCAGCACCTTCGGTATGTTGACGAAATAAACGATACAATCGAAAAGGCATCAAAGGAGCGTGGGACTGGTATTGCGCGTCGAACCCATGAGTACATTGCCACCAAAATTTCTGATGGGAAAGCAATTATTGCAATCGATGGGGAAAAATTTGCAGGGTTTTGTTACATCGAAACATGGAACGATGGCAGGTATGTGGCCAACTCGGGATTGATTGTCCATTGGGATTATCGTGGTCATGGTCTGGCCCGCCGGATTAAACTGATGGCATTCGACCTTTCACGTTCCAAATACCCTAATGCCAAACTTTTTGGTTTGACAACTGGTCTTGCAGTGATGAAGATTAATTCAGAACTGGGTTATCGTCCGGTCACATTCTCTGAACTGACTGATGATGAGCAGTTTTGGAAAGGTTGCCAGAGTTGTGTCAATTACGATATCCTTCTTCGCATGAACAAGACGAAATGCCTTTGCACTGGGATGATTTATGATCCGGCATGGGAGGAGAAAAAGAAAAAACGGAAGACCCCTTTTAAAATCTACAAGGAGTGGCTCGAAAAACGCAAAAATGAAAAGATGAATTTTGGGGCAATCGACTGGAAAAAGATGATAATTTTGGGACGTTAATTTCAGCACTTTTTGATACAAACTAAATATATGTAAGTATTTAATATTTAGAATATTGTAAGGAATATCAAAAATAAGAAAACATGAAAATACAAGAATTTATCAATCACAGAAATAAGTATAAAGTTGACTATACTTACCAAAGGCCCAGTAATGCTTGGTCAATGGAAGATAAGCAATGTCTAATTGATACGATTTTAAAGGAAGAGCCTTTACCTACTTTCTTTTTGAATCATAAAACTGACGAAAACATATACTATATAGTTGATGGTCAGCAGAGATTGAATTGTATTGAGCAATTTTATGAAAATAAATTTAAACTGAACGAAAAGTTCTCAGGAAAGAACCTTGCTGGAAAGACTTTTAGTAAAGAGAAACCACTTGAAGATGATGATCAATCAGTTTTTCTCAACTATAATTTGAATTTTCATATTATGACTGATTATGATGATGACAAAGTTAGGATAATATTTAGCAGATTACAACGTGGTAAACCGTTAAGTTTGGGGGAAAGATTAAATGCAAAGCCAGGTTCTATTGTAGGATTAATGCGTGATTTAGCGAAACATAATTTCATTGAAAAATCAACAGGTGTTGCAAAAAATAGATATGGTGTATTCCCTGATGTCGCAAGGATTTTATTTTACGAAAAATATCGCGCAAAGCAATGTGGATCAAAAGAATTGTATTCTTTCTTTGACGATTTTAAAGACCTAGATAGAAAGTCCGAAGAATATAAAGACGCAATTAATACTCTTAATTTTCTTGAGAAATGTTTTTCGCCAACAGCAGGACACCATGCACATTTGGAAAAACATGCATGGGTTTTGGCAGTTTATACGATGGTAAGAGATTTAAAAAAGTCCTATTCATTAACTGGCAAGGAAAAAGTTGTTGAAAAATTCATAATTGATTTTCATGGGAAAGTTTATTCGGAAGATTTTAGGAAATCCAAAAGTATATATCAAAAGTTTTATGATAATGTCCGTGGAGGATGGTCTGAAAAAATTATTGAAATACGTAGGAATATCTTAATTAATGAGTTTAAATCAAAATATACCTTGTCCGAACTCGATGATAAAAGGCAAATTTCCGATGAAGAAAAAATATCAATTTTTGCTTTAAAGAAAAACTGCGAGTTATGTAATATAAGTTTTAAGGATTACAGGGCAGCAGAATATCATCATATTGAAAGATATACTGATGGTGGCAAAACAAAATCTGAGAATATCATGATTCTATGCGGTAATTGCCATGTAGTTGTGCATAGAAAATCAGAAATTGCAGAATAGGAAAAATAATTAAAAAACGGATAACATCAAAATAGTATTACATAAAATATTCTCATGAAAGAAAAAGTAGTTTTGGCGTTCAGCGGAGGCTTGGATACTTCGTTCTGCGCAATGTATTTAGCAGTTGAAAAAGGGATGGAAGTTCATACAGCCATAGCCAATACAGGGGGGTTTTCAAAAGAGGAACTTGTGGCTATTGAGAAAAAAGCATATGCCCTTGGGGCCAAGTCGCATAAGACAATCGATGTTACCAATGACTATTACAATAAGGGGATCAAGTACATGGTTTTTGGGAATGTGCTCAGGAACAATACCTATCCGATTTCGGTAAGTTCAGAACGAATCTTCCAGGCTCTGGCTGTCATCGAATATGCACAAAGTATCGGGGCAACCCACGTAGCCCATGGAAGTACGGGTGCCGGAAATGACCAGATCCGTTTCGACCTTGCTTTTGAGGTACTTGCACCCGAAATTAAAATCATCACCCCAACCCGTGACCTTGAATTGTCACGCGAAGATGAAATCAACTACCTGCGTGAGCATGGTGTAGTTGCCAATTATGAGAAAATGGCTTATTCTGTCAACAAAGGGTTGTGGGGAACGAGTATTGGAGGTAAAGAGACACTTCAAAGCAACAAGACACTTCCCGAAGAGGCATATCCAACCCACCTCCAGAAAGAGGGCGAAGAAACCATCACGCTCGAATTTCTCAAAGGACAGCTAAGAAGTGTAAATGGCAAGACCTATTATAATCCGGTTGACGCCATCCGCGAAGTTGAAACATTGGGTTCGGCTTGGGCAGTAGGCCGCGATATGCACATCGGCGATACGATCATCGG
>JBAXWR010000023.1:0-46403 GCA_037128295.1 Mariniphaga sp. | reverse complement strand
CAGATTGCCATAGCCATCTTTTTCATGGCAGCTTACCAGATTGGGCTAAAGATGGTGGACAAAACGGCAATACAGGAAATGGTTTTGCCAGTTCATTGGTTTACCTATCTTTTCCCTCCAGCTTTTTTCTCCGGGTTGATTGATGGACTGATTTCACTCAATTTCGATCAATCGCACCTTATCTTCATTGCCGAGGCATTGATACTACCACCCGTTGCGATCTATTTGACAGGCAAATACCTTACCCCTGTTTTTAACCGAAAATTAATGGAGTTGGAACAGGGCGACCGTGTGTCCAAAATCAAAGTCGAATCAGGACGCAGAAGTCCCTGGTTTAGCCTGATGTCTTTACTGTTTACCCATTCGGAAGAAGAAAAAGCCTCTTTTAAACTGATGTGGAAAATGACAGGTCGCGAACGGCAATTTAAACAAACCTTTCTTCCGTCATTGGGTTACATTCTGATTATGATCATTGCACCCAATGTCGGAAAAAGTAATAATCTTCATGATTTAACCACTGGTTTTAAATATCTCTTTGTTTTGTATGTTTTTATGATGGTATCGTTTGCCCTGTGTACCTCTTTGTTGATCGGGACCAACCAGACTTCAACCTGGATATTCAAATCGTTGCCACTAAAATCGCCTGCAAGCTTCTTTAAAGCTGCGATCAATGCTGCTTTTGCACGGTTTTTTGTCCCTTTTTACCTTGTTATGGGCACAATAGTGAGTATATTTTGGGGAATAAAAGTCCTGCCCGATATTTTGATTGCTTTTTTGGCGATCTATTTAATTACCATGCTTTTGTATTATTTTCAGCAACCCGGTTTTCCGTTTTCATTGGAGAAAACGGCCATTCAGGGCGGCTCGAATGCGATGAAGGTTTTTGGATTGATGGCTTTGGCCGGCATTGTAGGTTTTATTCACTATTCTTTGCTGAGATGGTTCAGCTTTGCCAGCCTTTTACTCCTTCCAATTTATAGTGGTGCAATTTATTACGTCAACAGGATCTTCGTGTATAAAAAAATTACCTGGAAGGAAGTTGACCGGGTCAATAGTTATTCATAAGATGAAAATTCCACAATCATCTACCAATCAATTTATTAGGCTGTCTGCTATTTTTATTGTTTGGATGATTGTCATGTTAATGCCCCGGGAAGTCCTTTTCGATGATACGCAGTTTGTGTGCATTCATAAGTATTTGCTTGGTTTTGAATGCCCTTTGTGCGGAATGACAAGGGCTGTCTATCAGTTTTCCCATTTTAAGTTCATATCGGCAGTCAATTACAATTTCGTTGTGATTTTTCTCCCTTTATATCTTGTTTTTGATATTGGGACTATTTTCAATCCACAAGGATGGATGACCATTGTGAGGAAATCCATTTTGATTTTAATCATTGTTTCCCTTGTCCTGTTATATGCCTATCGCATAGTCAATTACTTTGATCTGCTTTAAAAGTCAGATCCTTCCCATTGTTTTAAGTTCCAGGTATTTATTGATCAGGTTTGCTGAAAGGTCTTCGGGCAGTGTGAGTGAAGTCAGGATTCCATGCTTTTTCAACTCTTTAATTATCAATTTCTTTTCGTAAATGAACTTCTCTGCTATTGTTTTCGCATAAATCGCTTCGAGTGTATGTGCCTCAGCCTGTGCAAACGATTTTATTTCCGTGTTTTCAAATAGTACAACGAGAAGTATATGATTTCTTGAGATGTGTCTTAAATAATTAAGCTGGCGGTGCAATGAAACAATGGATTCAAAATTGGTATAAAGTACGATCAAACTTCGATGGGAAATATTCTGTCGGACAAAAGCGCTCAGATAGGCAAAATCGGATTCGAGATGTTGTGTTTTCTGATTGTACAGCAATTCAAGAATTTGTGCAATTGTTTTATTCCCACGTTCTGCCCTCATAAAAGTCTCCACCTTTTGGTTAAATGTGATCAATCCGGCTTTATCGTACCTGAGTAGTGCGGTATTGGAAAGAATAAGGGAACTATTAATGGCATAATCGAGCAAGGACATCCCTTCAAAAGGCATTTGCATCACCCTTCCCATGTCGATGACATTGAAAATTTGTTGGGAACGCTCCTCCTGATATTGGTTGATCATCAATTTTGATTTGCGGGCTGTTGCATTCCAATTGATTGTGCGATAATTATCGCCCGGCACATAGTCTTTAATCTGGTCGAATTCGGAAAAAGAACCTACCCGACGGATCCGTTTGACACCTGCATCAACCAACTGATTGGAAATGGCCAGAAATTCATATCTGCGCATTTGCAGAAACGAGGGATAAACAGCAACTTTGGTTGTGCCGGTTCCAAACTTCAACCTCCGGCACCACAATCCGATTTGCGTTGACAGATAGACATTTGTATAACCGAAAGTATATTCTCCCCGCTCTTTTGGTGTTAAAATATATTCAATGGTTTGCTCAACGCGAGGTGCGAGAATCAATTTGACCGAAAAGTCACGGATTTGAAATTGAGGGGGCAATTCATCAATTATTTCTGCATTGAATTTGAAATAATGATTGTTTGTGACGAATATGACAACCTTATTTTCATCGCCATTGGAAAGTTTTTCGGGGATTATCCTGCGGACCAATACCAACTCACGACGAGTAAAGAATAACAAGACTGCATCAAAGATCAACAGCAGGATGAAACAACACAGCATAATTTTGGCAATCAAAAAGAGAGGATCGAAAAATTGCCCCATGACGAACAATAGAACGATAATGCTGCTAACTGCATACAACCGAAATTGAGTGAATATTTCTTTTATAAATTTCACCATCAATGAATTATCGTGGGATTGATATTGAGTTGACGATATCCGAAATAATTTGGGTTTCCAAAATCCCTTCCATCTCCTTTTCAGGGGTCAAATAGATGCGGTGGATTAACACAGGAACCATTACTGCTTTAATATCCTCAGGAATTACAAAATCGCGCCCCTGAATGGCAGCATAAGCTTTCGCTGACTTTAGAATATTAATTGAAGCACGTGGCGATGCGCCCAAATAAAGTGATGGGTGATTTCGCGTTTTGTTTACAATTTCTGCAATATACTGTAAGAGAGGGTCTTCCACATGAACCTGTTGCACTACCTTTTGGAATTCTACAAGTTGTTCTGCAGATATCACCGGTATCACGTTTTCCGTCTCTTTTCCACCTTGGCGAAGGTTGGCATTTTTTAAAATCTTTACTTCATCGGTAACAGTTGGATAACCCACTACTATTTTAAAAAGAAACCGATCCAATTGAGCCTCAGGCAACCTGTAAGTTCCTTCATGTTCGAGAGGGTTTTGGGTGGCAAAAATTAAAAAGGGTGCTTCCATCAGGTAGGTTTTCCCATCAACTGTGACCTGTTTCTCTTCCATCACCTCGAACAATGCCGATTGAGTTTTTGCAGGGGCACGGTTAATCTCATCGATCAAAACGATATTTGAAAAAATTGGCCCTGGATTAAATTCAAATTTAGAATTGCCGGCATTAAAAACAGTTGTCCCTGTTACATCCGAAGGCATTAAATCGGGGGTAAACTGGATCCGGGAGAAATTGGTCGAAATGAGTTTTGCAAGAACTTTTGCGGAAAGTGTTTTTGCAATCCCCGGAACCCCTTCGAGCAGGACATGCCCATCTGCGAGCATGGCTACGATCATTAATTCAATCATATTCTCCTGTCCGACAATAACTTTGGCCATCTCCTCCTTAATTTCAACCACTTTTTCGAACAACAATTGAATGCCAATCCTATCTTCAAAATATTCCTGATTTTCCATTCTGTAAGTTTATAAACATTGTTTGTAAAACATTTCTATATCGCTGTTTAAACCGATTAATTCATCATTTGAAACTTTTTCTGCCGATTCAAAGGACTCCATAATCCCCAATAGTTTTTGAACCAAATCGGATGGTACACCCGATTTGGTTGAAACAATCAAAGCGCAATCATGAGATGCGGAAATACCGGTCAAAAAATAGTGCTCACGCAAAAACTCTTTAAAATAAAGGATCTGCTTTTTGGCTAGATCGGCATTGTTCCGTTGCTTGAAGTAAAGGCTTCCGATTGTTTTGATAAATTGTAACGAATAGTTTCCGGGCGGGTTAATTACCGGAATAACGCGTTGGCGACGCTTCGATTCGATCACCATATAAAGCAATAATGTTATAAGCAGCAGATAATAGGCAGATTGCAAAGGTGGCTGGGAGAGGATATAACGCATAGGTGAGGAATTGACGAACCGGTCGGGTTTATAGTAATTGTCCCAGACTGTTGTCCGGATTGGAAGATAGGACAAAACTTTGGCAGCATATTCAATGTTACTGTTCAAAAGATGATAATTGGTAAAGACAAGTGGCTGTGTGTGAAAATAGATTTTGCCTTCTCCATATTTTATGCAAATAAAATTCAGGTTTCCTTTCTGGTCAGTTCCAAGTTTCAGCGAATGGATGGTGTCGAAGGAGGAAATACTGACTTGTGGCAACTTTTTGTTGTAATGGAATCCCGAATCGTTCCGAAGCCCATTGTTCAGTAGGATCAACCTATCCCGACTACTTCTAAAAATAGAAGTGTCGATGATTGGTGAACCGAGCTTAATCTTCAATGTATCAAGGAACAAATGTCCATAGTTTGACGATGAAACAAAAATATCGTTTCCCTTTGCTACAAATTTCAGCAGTGCCCCAATATCGTATTTATCGGGGTTGAAGGTGGTAGTGACGACGATTATATTTTTGTTTCCGATTTGGCTTGAGTCGAGCGAAGTAAAAAACCCATCCTCATTGTATTCAATGCCCTGTTTGGGGAACAGCGTCCCAAATAAATCGTTGAGAATATAACATCCATAGGGTGATTTGCTTGAAATATTGCAGGTCAGGGTCCAGTCAACCGGTTTGGGGGAGTAGTGGTTGATTGCGATCAGCGCAACAAAGAGGAGTAAAATTCCAATCAGGGTTACACGTCTATTTTTGAGCATCGATTGTGGTATAAAATGACTGAAAACTTTGTGCCAACCTTAGGAACTGAACTTCATTGATTTCAACATCGCCATACCAAACATGGTTATAAATGGATGTGATTGCAGAAAATTGTGATTTCATTTCGTCATTGGTCAGATCATGCAAATAATCGAAATTGGTTTTTTCTTTCGAAAACTGGATATACCCCTGTGCAAGAAGTGCTTTGATCACCTTGAGGTAATACATTCGAATGGCACTGCGAAACTGTTGCCGGGCTTTAAACTGACGAATAGCGTCGTCATAATCTACTATTTCTTCATCCGATTTCGAGATGGTATAATTCGGTGATTCGATCACTTTATCCGAGTAGAACAGTTGATAAAGCTGTGACTGCGTAATGATTATAAATACAAAGAAAATTACCAGACCCCAAATCAATAGCTTAAATATAAAAGGTATGGCTTTGGAGAAGGAGATCAGGTCCTCAATTTTGGCGATTATATAGTTCCACAATTGTTTGATAAAATTGGTTTCCAACGGTGCCGGGGCATAAATAAATTCCTTTTGGGACCGATAAGAATCAATAATTTTTTGACCAGGTTGCCGGACTACCACTTTGGATGAATCGATAAGAGGTTGGGTTGAAGCAAAAAGGGTTACCCCGGAAAATACCGGGATAACCAATAATAGAAGATGTAGAATATGTCGGGAAAAACTGCTATTCATTCTCACGGATTTGACCGATCTTGTCCATCAAGGAGGGTTTTTCAACCTTCTCGACGTAGCTGAAGTAAATAAATGCAGACATGACAAGGGGAATTACTATAAACAGGTTGTTAATCAGATTTGTTATTGCGCTTAAAATGTAAAATCCAATTGAAAAGTCAATCACTGGCATTTGATTCTGCTTTATATTGGTAAATAATGATTTGAATCCCAGGATTACGCTCGGTATTGAAACAAATATGGCTAGAACATAGATGATTATGCCGGTTACGATAAGAATCCCGAAGGTCAGCCACCAATTGGTGTTGATCAGCTTCATGCTCCGGCTGAAAGATGTCCCAAAACTTTTTTCCTCAAAAATCATAATAGGGAAAACAATAAACAGTGCAACCCCGAGGTAAATACCTGGAATAACGCAAAAAATGATCACGACTAATACTACAATTCCTACAATGATTGTTGCAATCAATGCTTTCCAGAAATACTTAGTTACCTCCAGCCATACATCGTTGATCGTAAACCCTTCCGGACCTTTTTGGATATAAAGTTTGATGTAGCCGTAAACAGTACACATCAATACCGAAGTAGCTAAGATAGAGATCAACATGGTTGCCGCGACATAGCCCATCATAGACCCCAAAATTGAAAATATTGCAAATGGATCACTTTTATCTCCCTGAATTATCGCCTGTGACATTTCCTGCATTTTTACTGAATAGATCGTCATGGCAATAGCAGATACAATAAAAAATGGGAATACAAAGTACAGAATAGCAGTTCCCAATCGTTTAAACTCCTGTGAAATAAAACTAAAGGTTGCATTGAAAAGATCCCCAAAGTCGCGTTCCTGTTTAAAATTAATGGTAGAATTTGTCATAATTTTGTTTTTTTAAGTAGATAAATGGGATATAAATAAAAGTAAAAGACAATGGAAAAAAGAGAGAATAAAATAATTCCAAAGCGCACAAAATAAGGTGCCCCGGTATAACGTGTCACAAAACCTTCGAGAAACCCGGCAACTACAAAGAAAGGAATAAGTCCGATCACCATTTTTGAACCGCGGACCGCCCCACGCCTGAAAGATTCTGCACGGGAAAAAGTCCCGGGAAATACGATACTGTTCCCGATGACAATACCGGCTCCCCCTGCCACAGTTATTGCGAATATTTCATAGGTTCCATGAACCCAGATTGTGCCAATCGAATCAAGCAAATACCCTTGGTGTGCTAAAAAGGATTGGAAAGTACCCAGCATTACGCCATTTTTCATCATGATGAAACCGGTACCAATTGGGGTAAAAATCCCCATCGCAAAGGCAAAGAACGAAACCTTAATGTTGTTCAAAGTAATCCCAAGAAACATATCTACTTGATTCATAGATTTATATACAGCTAAAGGATCGCCATTACGAATATTTGAGAGTGTCATATTTACATAACTGTCGCCCAATATGATACGGGTAAAGCCAGAATCGTATTGATTTGATACAATGCCAATTAAAACTGAAATGAAAAGCAATCCGAATGACACAAGAATCTCTTTTCGCGAAGCGTAGATAAGCGATGGGAATTCGGTGGCCCAGAAATTTCTGATCCGGTTTTTATTGATAGGCTGGTTCTGATAGATTAATCTGTGTGCCTTTTGGGTCAACTGGTTAAGGTATTGGGTGGCCTTTGTATCAGGAAAATAGGTGCGGGAATAAGCAAGATCATCAGTAAGGTTAATATACAAGTCGCTTATAACATTGGGACTGGCATGGTTCTTTTTGTCAAGGACAGCCTCGAAGGCTTCCCATTTCTTGATGTTTTTATGTAAGAATTGAATCTCGTTCATCGCCCGATTGCAAATAGGGTTAATTTTGCGCAAGGTAATTATTAAACGAAAATTTTACGCTTATTTTACAAAAAAAATAATGGACACATTAAGTATTGGCACTTCCCAAAATATAAACATCGAACAAAGTATTGCAAGCATTGGAGAAAGAGTTGCCGCGACATTGCTCGACCTGCTTTTCATTGGTTGTTATTATATTGTCGTCCTGATATTGTCGAGCTTTATCCATTCAAATAGGATCATCATGATTTTTTCTCTTCCGCCTTCACTTTATAGCCTGATCAGCGAATTGGCGATGAATGGTCAAAGCTGGGGCAAAAAAATTATGAAAATCAAGGTTGTCAATACAGATGGAACCTCTGCCACCTTTTCAGGTTATTTTTTAAGATGGATAACACGGCTCATCGAAGTCCTTGTTACAGTTGGCTCACTGGCAACAATTACGATCATCCTGAACAGAAAAGGTCAACGCCTGGGAGATATAGCCGCAAATACAGCTGTTATCCGTCTAAAGGACAAAAGTCTTAGGGAAACAATTTACACTCAGCTTCCTGATAATTATACGGTTGTTTATCCCGAAGTCTCAAAACTATCAGCCGAGGATATTTACACAATAAAAGAAGTGCTTGAAACTTTGAGAACCAAAAAGAAGACAAACCAAACCATCACATTGGCACAAAAAGCACACGAAGCCATTGAACAGAAGCTAGATATTAAGGGAAATCAGGCAACTGCACCTTTTTTAGAATCGATCCTTCGTGATTACAATTATCTAAACAGGGGGTTTTAATTTTGTCATCAATGTGGTAGCTTAAAAATAGACCCTTTCATTTTTGGATAATTTTCAATAAATTTGCTGATAGCTAATATGTTTAAAAATTCCGGGGAATGGCTTTAAGTTGGAATGAAATCAAAGAGCGTGCTGTTAAATTCTCGAAGGAATGGGCCAATGCCTGCAATGAAGAAGCAGATGCAAAACCTTTCCTGATTGAGTTCTTTGAGGTATTTGGAATATCACGCAAGAGGGTTGCAACTTTCGAGCACAAAGTGAAGAAACTGGGCGACTTTGATGGATATATCGATATGCTTTGGAAAGGTACGATCGTAATCGAGATGAAAAGCCGTGGAAAGAACCTTGACAAAGCTTTCGATCAGGCGAATGATTATTTACATGGTTTAAAGCAATATGAATTACCAAGATATATCCTTGTTTCCGATTTCGAAAACTTCCGTCTATATGATCTTGAAGAGGATACACAATTGAATTTTCGGATAGAGGACTTTGTAAAACATGTTCAGGAATTTGGGTTTATCGCCGGTTATCAAAAAAGGGTTTATAAGGCAGAGGATCCTGTAAACATCGAAGCAGCTTACCTGATGGGAAAATTGCACGATGCGTTGAAAGAAGCAGGATACGCCGGTCATGAATTGGAAAAGTATTTGGTAAGGCTGCTTTTTTGCCTTTTTGCCGAAGACACCACTATTTTTGAAAAGCGTATTTTTCAGGAATACATTGAAAATAAAACAAATATAGACGGATCTGACCTTGGGGTGCACCTTGCACAGATTTTCCAGGTCCTGAATACACCAACCGAGAAAAGACAAAAAACGTTGGATGAGAGCATCGCAGCTTTCCCATTTGTAAATGGTCACTTATTTGAAGAACAAATTTCGTTTGCCTCCTTCAATAGTCGGATGCGACAGACCCTTTTGGAATGTTGTTACCTCGATTGGGGCAAGATTTCACCCGCTATCTTTGGCTCCCTGTTCCAAAGTGTAATGGATATTGACCAACGTAGGAACCTTGGGGCGCATTATACAAGCGAGAAGAATATCCTGAAAGTGATCAAACCACTGTTTCTCGATAAGCTTTGGCAGGAATTTGAGGCTATTAAAACCAATGCAAATAAACTCCGACTGTTCCACCATAAAATAGCCAATCTTCGGTTCTTGGATCCCGCCTGTGGTTGCGGCAATTTTCTGATCATTACCTATCGTGAAATCAGGTTGCTTGAATTTGCCATTCTAAAAGAGCAACTAAAAGGGCAACAGGTGATCGATATTGCCAATCTTGTACTTTGTGATGTGGACCGTTTCTATGGCATCGAATACGAAGAGTTTCCTGCTCAGATTGCGCAAGTCGCTCTATGGCTGATCGACCACCAGATGAATATGCTTGTATCACAGGAGTTTGGGAATTACTTCATCCGGTTGCCCTTGAATAAATCGGCGAAGATTGTTCATGGAAATGCACTGCGTATCGATTGGGACAGCCTACTGATTTCAGAAAAAACGATTACAATACATGCCAGGGAAGCAAATATAATTCAGGTACAGGAAAAGGAATTGAAATATGGCAAGGTGAATGTATTTGCTGAGAAAATCAACTTTATGGATAAAGTTCCGGCAGAAGTGGCAGCGGACATTCAATTCGATTATATTCTTGGTAATCCTCCATTTATCGGTGCGATGATGATGAATGGGCAACAACGAGACGATATCAAGGCCGTTTCAAACAATATGAAAAATCATGGAGTACTCGATTATGTATCAGCATGGTATATAAAAGCGGCGCAATATCTAAAAAGTCATCATTATTTAAACCCTCAAGGTTATGTAAACCTTGAGGGTTTGGCTACCAGGATCGCATTTGTTTCGACCAACTCCATTTCGCAGGGCGAACAGGTAGGGATTTTATGGAACGAACTGTTTAACAGATACCAAATAAAAATCCATTTTGCGCACCAGACTTTCAAATGGAACAATGAAGGGAGGGGAATTGCGGCAGTGCATGTTGTAATAATCGGTTTTTCCAATTATGATGTTCATGACAAATATATTTTTGAATATGAAGATATTAAAGGTGAACCTCATGAATTGAAGGTAAATAATATCAATCCATATCTGGTTGAAGGTAAAGATTTCGTCCTTACAAACCGCAGTGAACCGATCTGCAACGTCCCGAAAATGAGCTTTGGCAGTATGCCACGTGACGGCGGCCATTTCATTTTTACCGAGTTGGAAAAGAACCAATTTATTGGTATTGAGCCAAGTGCCGCAAAATGGATCAGGCCATATACTGGAGCACAGGAATTTATTAATGGTTATAATAGATACTGTCTATGGCTCAATGATATAGCACCTGATGAATTAAGAAAACTCCCTGAGGTTTTTAAAAGAGTCGGATTGGTCAGGAAATTCCGATTGGAGAGTAAGGCGGAGTCAACAAGGAGGTTTGCAGCATTTCCAACACTGTTCTGTCAGATTGCACAACCAATGGCTGATTATCTTCTGGTTCCAAGGGTTTCTTCTGAAAAAAGGAAGTATATTCCTATCGGTTTTGTCGATTCGAATACAATTGCAAATGACCAGGTTTTAACAGTTGCAAATGCCTCATTGTTGAATTTTGGTATTCTTACGTCAGAAATGCACATGACTTGGATGAAGTATGTTTGCGGACGACTTAAAAGCGACTTTCGATACTCAAAGGACATTGTTTATAACAATTTTCCATGGCCTGAAAACTTAAACGATAAGCAAAAAGCCTCTATTGAAAAAATAGCACAAAATGTTTTAGATGCAAGAGCTGCCTTTCACAGTAGCAGCTATGCCGATTTGTATAATAACGTAACAATGCCACCAGTCTTGGTAAAAGCACATTCCGAACTCGATAAAGCAGTTGATCTGGCTTACCGCCCTCAACCCTTTACCAACGAAACCAAGCGAATAGAGTATTTGTTTGAACTTTACGATAAATATACTTCCGGATTGTTTGCAGTTGAGAAAAAGAGAAAAAGTCATAAGACCTCATAAAATTTGAAATTATAACACTTAGAATATGGGTAAAAGTATTGTAGGGACACAAACCGAACAGAACCTTTTGAAAGCATTTGCGGGCGAATGTCAGGCAAAAAATCGGTACGAGTTCTTTGCTGAAAAGGCAAGGGCCGAAGGTTATCAGCAGATTGCAGCGATCTTTGAAACAACGACATTGCAGGAGCAGTCACACGCCAAACAATTTTTTAAGTTTTTGGAGGGTGGCGCGGTGGAGATAAAAGTCACCTATGCAACTGAAAATGTGGGTAATACGCTTGAAAACTTAGAAGTGTCTGTAAATGAAGAACATAATGAATGGTCATTGCTTTATCCTCAATTTTCGGAAATTGCAAAGGAAGAAGGTTTTCCTGCCATAGCTGCGATCTTCAAAATCATTGCCAAAGTGGAGGCCGAACATGAAAAAAGGTTTACTAAATTCCTGAAAAGGATCGAGGATGGAACCCTTTTTAAACGTGAAGAACCTGTTCGATGGGAATGTCGCAAATGCGGTTACGTTCATGAAGGGACCGAACCACCTCAAATCTGTCCTGCATGCAACCATCCGATAGGATATTTTGAGGAAGTGACTGATTGAAATAGAGTTATTTGTATATAGTTCATGAATAGAAGAATGATGATAATTATTAAAGGGGTCAACCCAATTAGCCGTTTGTTGCTGATAAAGTTGGCGATTGCTTTGGCGTTTTTAGGAATAATAGCTTGTGGAAACAGTACCGATCCTAAAAAGCCAAACCCTGATGTTGTGAAGGAAAATTCGATGGTTCAGGAAAACACTGAACCTGATAAATCTTCAACTGTTCCGGCACTATTGGTTTCGCCGCAGAATCCAATGCCGGGTGAAACGTTTAGGGTAATGGCTGTTGGTCATAAGGATATCCGAAAATCTCAAATCGTGGTTACTAGTCCTTCCGGAGTTGTGGAACCAAAGAAAACCAGAAATGGCGATGGTTTGCCATATTGGAAGATCGAGGAGTTTCGTGCCGGATCAGAAGGTACTTATAAGATTTTATTAAAGGTAGAAGGGAAAGTTATTGTTGATCAGGAGTTTTCAGTATTAGCGAAAACCCCGGTAACTGCCTCTACGGGAGTATGGAAAACCATCAGGGGATGGGACGGCGAAACCGAAGAACTCTATTCAGCCTGGATCAATGCCTTGTTTTATGATGCTGATGAACGGGCTTCATGGGGTGCATTGCATGAAGTGACACAGAACCCTGAACGTAATTTCCTTTTCAACCATTTCTCGTTGGGCGAAGATGACCCGAACAATAAAAACAAGGTATTGATGGAACCCGATTGTGCAGATAACCCATTTTACTTAAGGGCTTATTTTTCGTGGAAGCTGGGTCTGCCATTTGGTTACCATGTGTGCGATCGTGGAACTTTGGGACGTGCCCCGCAAACAGGACAATGGGTAACCAACGAGACATCAATTCAACGGTCCACTCCTACCCAGAAAATGAACACTTTTCTCAGGATGGTTGCAAATGGCGTTCATTCCGGTACCGCACGAACTGCACTGGAAAATGAAAATGCTGATTATTATCCGGTTCCACTTACTCAGGAAGGACTACGTCCTGGTGTTGTTTTTGCTGATCCGTATGGCCACACACTGATTCTGGTAAAGAGGATTGCCCAGACAAATGATAAACCTGGGGTTTTACTCTCTGTGGATGCACAACCCGATGGCACTGTCGGGATCAAACGGTTCTGGAAGGGAAATTTTTTATTTACAACTTCAGAGGTTATTGGGGAACCTGGTTTTAAAGCATTTCGTCCTATTATCTTGAAGGATGGTCAGCCGCAACTCCTGAAAAATGAGGAGATCAATTCTAAATCTGGAGTGATACAGTATGCACTTCAACAAAAAAAGATGACAGGTGAAGTGTTTTATCACACAATGGAAAGGATCATCAACCCGAAACCGCTTGATCCTGAAGTAGCCCTTTTAGATCTTGTTGAGGCATTGTACGAACAATTAACCGTTAGGATTACTTCTGTTGGAAATGGTGAGGCTTATATGAAATCACATCCTGGAACAGTGATCGAAATGCCGGGGCGACCTTCGGGAGTCTTTCAGGCAGGTGGTCAGTGGGAGGACTTCTCAACGCCCAACCGCGACCTTCGGTTATTGATCGCCATGGATGCCATTCTTGATTTCCCGGATAAGATTGTCCGTTCGCCTGAAGATTTCAAAATTCCGATGCTTCAGTCCCCCGAAAAGGTGAAAAAGAATCTTGAGGAACTGTTAAACAATAAGTTATCTGAACTTTCGATTACATATATACGCACCAACGGTTCCGAGCAGAACCTGACATTATCAGAGATATTAAAAAGGCGGGCTGAATTTGAAATGGCATATAACCCCAACGATGGAATCGAAATCCGTTGGGGCGCACCGGAAGGTAGCGATGAACGGTCTTCTTGTAAACGCCATGTGCCTGCCAATCAGATGGAGAAGATGAAAGCGGTGAGGGTTTGGTTTCAGAAAAGGTTGCACCCACCGACATAAAAAAAACACATTATGATTGCAGTAAATGGAATTTATGAGAACGGTGTGGTTAAGCTTGACAGAAAGGTGCAAGCACTAAAAACTACTAAAGTAATTGTAACCTTTCTGGATGATGAATTACCAGATGGCGCAAAAAGACTAACCGCTAAGGATTTCTCTTTTAAAAAAGCAAGGGAAATAACATCGAAATTTAATGGTTCACTTTCGGATGCTGTAATAGAAGATAGGAAAGAGGCATTATGACTAAATAAAAGGAGTGGTTCAATTTGAAAGTATTCCTTAACTTATTGTAAAGATGTATGTTAGTTGGGTGTCCTTAAGATTGCTCGAATTTTAAATAAAAATCTTCGAATTTTGATTTAGTGTCCGGGTGACTAATTGAACAGTGTCCCCAATCTGCTATACAGTTAAAGAAAACCCTTCTACCAAGAAAATACTGCTAAGTCACCTGGACACTGGTACAAATTTCAACTTAGTGTCCGGGTGACTGGATAATCGGCTTCCCTAAGGTGTTATGCAGTTAAAGAAAACCCTGCTTCTAAGAGAATTCTGCTCAATCACCGGGACACTGGTACTAAACTACATTCTGCCCAGTCACCGGGTCACATATACTAAACTGGTTTACTGCCAGATATAGGTTCCAACAGCTCCTTTATCCAATTGGGTAGAAACAGATTTGCCTTTCCACGTCAGGTTAAAGGTTTTATATTCGCCACTGTTGTTCTGCACGATGACAACCGTCTTTCCATCAGGTGTTTTAAATGCCACATTGGGAAGTTCTTTTGAAGTATTGGAACCTATCCTTACAGATCCAGGCCGGACGAACTTAGAAGCATGGGCCAAAATATAATAGGCAGGATTCCGTGTTATAACATTCCCATCAATTGTAATAGTACCAAGACATTGGGTACAACCACCGATAGTATGTGGGTCGTTTTTTGGATCGGCCGCGAGGTTCCATTCGAGGACGTTGCGGCACCAATTGCGGGTTCCCCCAATAATAAGGGTACGTACATGCCAGGCCAGATCGCTAGCCATTTTTCCCGGAGCGCCCACCCATTGTTCAGTAAAATAGAGATTTTTATCAGGATATGCCTCATGTACAGGTGTTAACGCCTCTATTGATCCTCCATATAGGTGAAAAGCTGATCCATCGACATATTTTGAAGCTTCCGGGTCTTTGAAGATCGTCAACGGGTATTCAGGTTTGTCAGCATTGTGGTCATAAACGATAATTTTTGTAGAAAGTTTGGCTGCTGCTAAAGCCGGACCCAGACTTTGTTTAATAAAAATTGCCTGGTCCTCCGCTGTCATATACATGCTCGGGTTATTTCCGGGATGCAAAGGCTCATTCTGGATCGTAATTGCATCAATATTAATCCCTTCTGCCTTCATACTTTTGAGATACTTCACAAAGTACAAGGCGTAAGCATCGTAATACTCAGGTTTCAGGCTTCCCCCTTTTGAATTGTTGTTCGTTTTCATCCATGTTGGAGCCGACCACGGAGAACCCATAATTTTAATGCCAGGATTGATCGCCAGAATTTTTTTTAAGATGGGGATCAGATCGGTTCTTTCAATATCAATCGAAAATTTTGACATTTGGGGATCCGTTTCACCATCGGGTAAATCATTGTAGGAAAAGACCTTTTCGCTCAAATCGGAGGCCCCGATACTAATTCGCAAATAACTGATTCCTATATTGTTATCGTTGGTTGCAAATAGCTCTTTTAAAATAGCAGTCCGGTTGGCAGCATCCATTTTATTCAGAAGGGTCGCACTTCCTCCGGTTAAACAGTTGCCGAACCCATCGATGGTCTGAAATATTTGAGATTCATCTATGATTATAGATGTATCCTGATTGATCGGTTTGCTGAAGTTCAGATCTTTCTGAGGTTGAAAGAGTATATTTTTTTCGGGACTTGTTAGCCAAAATTGAACTGATTTTTTGAATTTTTTTGAACCGGAATGATGGGAATTGTTTTTGGACATTGCAGATTCTCCATTTAAAAGCAGAGAAACAAAAATCACTAAAATAAACAATTTGATTTTCATAGTTTTTTATTAGATATGTAGTAACAATCAATATCCTTATATTCAATTTATTAAAGATATTGCTTAAAGAAAGCATCCATTTTCACCTGGCAAAAGTTGTTCACCCGTTGAACGATATCCATTGTATGGGGCCATAAAGGCAAACGGTAATAAACATTGGGAACTCCAAGGCTGTCGAGGCGCAATTTGAGGTTGTCAGACTGACTGGCAGGAACCAGGTCGTCTGAGGAACCTTGAAGGATCATAGTGGGGGGATTGTTATTGTTCACCAGACTATTCGGCGAAGCCTCCACAAAAACCTGAGGATTCTTATCATAGGTACTGCCTACAAAATTAGTGATCAAAGGGTGGTTCCTTGCATAAGCAGTAGTAAAATCTACCGGGCCATAAATATCGACAACGGCCTTGATGTGATGGGGATTTTTAAGAACTGAACTGTCAACTGGGGCTTTCGGATCTTTCCAGCCATAACCAGCCATCAGCGAAAGGTGGCCACCTGCCGAACCGCCGATCAATGCAATCCTATCGGGATCGTATCCGTAGGTTTCACTATTCTTATAAAACCATTGCACTGCATCAGAAATGTCCTGGACACAGGCAGGATACCCACCCTCTTTTCCAAGGCGGTAAGAAACAGTGGCTGTCATATAACCCTTCTTAGCAAAGGCGACGAGATAAACCAGATAATCCTGACGCTGGCCACCCTTCCAACCACCACCATGAATAAAGACCAATAACGGAGCCGACTTGGATACATTATTTGGTTTGTAGATATCCAGTTGGAGCGATTTCCCATTGATATTCTTGTACTCGATATTTTTAAACTCCTGCACCTCTGCAGGAATATCGGGTGTTTTGTTGATCAGGCTTTCCAATCCAACCCCGATTGCAAGGAAATCCAAAGAGGCATAATGATATCCAATTGGAGCTTTATCAGGATTTATCAGTCCCAATATTCGTGGGGTGACCATTAAAACACAGAAAATTAGGAAAATGGCTAATACGCCTTTAAGCAATTTTTTTAAGAAAGTTGACTTTTTTTTCATGGTGAGTTATTTCATTTGATTGAGTTCCTTAAGCATTTCTTTCAGGTTGCGATGCAAGAAGGGGGCAGTTTCGGTACCCATCGAATTTTCCTCGCCATAAGGGGAATCTTTCCGATTGTAAGTATAAGGTGCCTTCTCATCCCATTGACTTTTGGGGATAATGTAGCCAATTTCATCGTTGGCCAGGCCAAACACAAATTTGTATTTTCCGTTCATCATCTCCCTTACCGAAGGAACTTCGACAGCTTGAATTTTAAAATCCTGACCATCAGGTGCTTCAATCCCACCATTGATCAATTCAGGATAAGCCTCGCCGGGAATCGTTGTAAACGAAAGCGGCCCTATTTTGAAAACAGACAGTTCCGTGCGCATTTTCATCCAACCGGTGGTTCCACGATCGAGAACGCCAAAGGCAGTTGCCAATCTGAACATGGGATTCTGAATCGGTAAAAATATCGTTTTAACAAGCAGGGTAATCCCGGCAGTATCGATCACTTCAGATGGTTTCTCCATTGCATTCAACGACAACAACCCCAGTTGCTTGCCCTGGGCTTCTGCTTTTTCATAGGTTGGTTCCTTAAATTCCTTGCCTGTGAAAGGATCCTTAACGGTGAGGCTTGGATGGGTAGTCATCAATCCACCAACAGCCCCGTTGATATAGACGGCCACTCCACCGATCCCCGGTTTCATCAGGCTGTCGCCATTGTAAACCCCTTTCTCGACCGCTTCGCGAACATAATGGCAGAAGTCGGAGGTGATCAACAGGTTCTTGCTCCACAACGTTTCGGCATGGTCGGCCCAGGCGATCAAAGAACCTAGGGTCCTGCCATTCTCCTTGTCTACGGCCTTAATCAACCGAAGGCCCGAATCAAAAACTTCAGGAGCCCGTGTATCTTTAACCAAAGGAATTGCACCGGTCAGGTCCTGCGAAATTTCAAGCCTGGCAGGCCTTTTGTTTTGCACAGCGGTGAGTACCGATTTAACAATCTGATTTTTAACATATTTCATATACTCCTTATTAATACCGCTTTTAAAAGGAGTTTTGCCCCAAAGTCCCAATAAATCAGCGCTTTCATGGGTATGGGTGGAAGTTACAATTGTATAGGAGACACCGGCATCGGCAGGAATCATGTGCCTGACGTCGATAATGTCGTCATTCATAAAACCGATCGCATCGAGTACGACAATTGCGATCCTTGTTTGACCGTCGTCAACCACCATTGTCCTGGCCCAGGTATCATCATGAATGCCGGTTGCCGGTTTGTTGTTGCTGAATCCTGCAATCCAGACCGGATCAAAAACACCATTCCCATTTCCATCGGTGAAGGTATCCCCATCTTTGGGATCAAATGACTGGTCATCGTTTTTATCAACCCATTTGTCGGGAACCTCTGGTGTGATGGGAACTGCGGCAAAACCAGCACTTAAACCGGAAGGCTTCCCCGTGATTTTCAAGTCGGCGGTATAACCAGGATGTCTATCTTTGAGGTTAGACTGAAACCAGAAGAGCAGGCTCAATACCAAAACCAGAAGGACAATTCCTATAACTTTCAACGTTTTTTTCATATATTTTTACTTATTTCTAACTATTTCTAACCTTGTCAATCTATTTCCACCTATTTCTAATTATTTCTATCTATTTCACCTTATTCCTATAAAGTACATCCCGTTCAACCTCCTCATTGTCCAAGGGCGGGCCTTGTTCGATTTTGCGCCAGTCGATTGTCCGGTTGTATTTGACCATGGCTTTTGCAACATCAAACACACGAGGGTCGTTTTTCTCCAATGTGTAAGGCGTGTAATCCGGAACCGGGGTGAAGAAATCCTGCAAAAGGGAACCTGTCACATCGAACTGATTGACATAAGGAACATTGAGAAGGTTATAAATCGTTTTGAGGATTGCCCCAAAATTGGCATGGGTGTGAGAGACATACCCTTTCTTGACATACGGTCCGGCCATCATCAAGACAGACCTGTGCGCATCGATGTGATCGACACCACCTTGCGGATCATCTTCGGTGATAATGACCAGCATATTTTTCCAGTATTTTGTCCTCGACAAGAAATGGAGAATCCTGCCTACAGCGAGATCATTATCAGCCATAAACGAATGTGGATAAGGATAACCATCCTCCGGACGGACACCGGCACCATGATCGTTGGGAACCTGCATGGTGATCAGGGAAGGCAATTTTTCTTTCCCCTTGATCCATCTGTTGGTGTATTCTTTTTCAAACTGGTCCATCCGGTATTGGTCGGGAATGTTCATGTTAAAACCTGCATAGTCGTGGCTGGTTCTTGTATAAAGGGCCTTTTGCATCGGGACCATCACCCCATGGGCAGCACCTGTGTTGGTATCGTACCACTCCTCGCGGACATGGGCTGTTTCGTTGGCCTCCCCGAAATTATAAAATGACACTTTCTTTCGTTCAAGTGCTTCCCAAAGTCCGCCAATTTCCGCATAGTCTTCCGGGTCCATGCTTCCTGTGGTTCCGGGAAACCGGCGGCCGGGAGCTTTGGAAAAGATTTTCGCAGATTTGGAAACACTTGAGTTGGCTTCGACCCATTCGTTGGGAATTACGCCCATCATCCAATGGTGCCCATGTATGGAGGCATCGCTGTCGCAGTAATAATTGTCTGAAAATGAGAACTGATTGGCTGCTTTAATGTGATTCGGGCTAATTTGAAGGTTTGGAAATTTGCCTTTCAGCGAATCGGGCAATGTATATTCGTTGTTTATACCGAATCGGGCAAGCGTACTATCCCCGTTTGCGTTTTTAAGCTGTCCAAATATTTCGTCGTATGTCCGGTTCTCTTTGGTGATATAGACAATGTATTTGATCGGTGAGTTCCGCAATCCTGGCAACGGTGGAAGCGGGTTTTTACCATCGTCTGCAACTTTTTGAATTTCAAAGGTGTTGTCAATGCTTTGTTTTGTATAGATTGCCAATTGTGCAGCATCCGGCATTTTTAATTTTTGAAAACTACCCAGTTGGATATCACCAACATAATGGCCTTGCTGCGGGGATACGAACCCGGCACCACCATTGGGACCGGCACCTAAACCCCTACAGGTGGTGATGTACAATTCAGTTTCGTCTTTGGATAATTTTACGCGTGTTGGTCCCCATGCAGAAGGAATAAGACCTAACGTTTTACCTGATTGGACATCGACAACCGCAACGGCATTGAAACCCAGAAGGGCAACATACAGTTTTTTCTCATCTTTGCTTAACGTCAATCCGAAAGGGAGCAAGCCACGAAATTTATCGATCCGTTGGTCAACTTTGATGTCAATATCGCCGATCAGCTTGTGATTTTTGTAATCGATCACCGAGATATTGTCGTTGGTTGCATTGGAAACATAGGCAAACTGGCTTCCAACAGCAACTGAGTTCGGACTTGCTCCTCCCACAACTTCTGCATCTTCGATCATCTGGCCGATCTGGTGGCCAGTCTTGAATTTGTCAATCACCTTATTCTTAGAAAGATCTATTGTAAAAACACTCATGGCATCGGGGTGCAACGGACTTCCAACCCCGGGGATTTCACGACCTTCAATGACCGTTCCGTGAATTGATTCTTTTGTATTGTTGCCGTAAGGGTGGTATGAAATTAACAGCGAGTCATAATTTTCGGGAGTAGCACCCTTAATGAGAGGGTATTCATACATCCCAACATTGGCAACAATGGCTGTTTTTTTATCAGGGCTTAAAGTCAGCCCAAAAGGCAGGCGGCCAACTTTGATGGAAGCGGTCACTTTTTTAGATGCCAGGTCGATCCTGACCATCCTGAAATTGCCACGGTCCAAAACCAGCAACTCATTTTTTGCATCATTCAATACCAGATCGGAAGTGAAACTATCTGCAAAATAAGCGCCCCCAACATTACCGTCAAGCGAAATTGAATCCAGGCGAGTGAAACTCTCTATATCATAGACAATTACAGCCCCATTGTCGCCACCGCTCAGATAAACGGTTTTCGAGTCGGGCGAAAATGCAACGCCCAGAAATGAGCCGTTCGACAATGGCGATTTGATTTTCTTGTCGTAGCTCGGGACTCTTGTCGTATTTAAGGTGGCATTGTCGATGATTGTGAATACTCCATTGTGGAGGGTCACCGATTTTTTACCATCGGGTGAAACGGCCAACCCAAAAGGGTCGTTGGTGATCCTGATCAGCGATCCGGCCGGAGTTAAAAACCGTCCGCTTGGCAGGATAGTTGTCCCCGTGGGATTGATTTTTGTAAATGCGTCCTTTGCCGGAACGGTCAGGATCTCAACAGTATTTTGCGAGTATCCTGATATGCAGGTTAATGCAAGCGTTAGAAAGATTGAAAGACGATAGAATAATTTCATAATGAATTGATTTGAACCCAACAATGGTTTTGTGCTAAATTAATTTTTATGTTTTAAA
This sequence comes from Mariniphaga sp., assembly GCA_037128295.1. GTDB lineage: Bacteria > Bacteroidota > Bacteroidia > Bacteroidales > Prolixibacteraceae > JAAFHB01. Next base: position 25,014 of record JBAXWR010000023.1, on the reverse strand, counting down.
TGTACTTACAATATTTTAGAAAAAGAACGTTAAATATTGACAGGTGCTAATTTGAATATTTACTATGAAAAGGCATTTGTCGATTACCGAAACAAATGACGAATTGACCGTGCCAAAGAACTGAAGGTAAAACGAACCTACCAAGTGCTTATTTTGCCAAAATCGCCGAATATAAGTTCTGTGTTACCCACAATTCCGATGTTTCTTGTATCGTATTTGCAATATGGATACAAAGTTTTGACTGGTTATTTTAATAATAAAATTCTATTCCCTTTATTTGAAAGTTAATTTTTCGCAAAAATCTTCAGATTCCTTTAATTGTTAATCAGTACATTTCAGATTTGATCTTATGAAAACAAAAATCACCATTCTTGCCATGGCATTACTTGCAGGCATTTTTACACAAACCGCAATTGCACAAATCACAGTTGCCGGATCCAATGGCGCAAATGGGAATTACTCATCTTTTACAAAGGTCGGTGGGGCATTTGCTGCCCTTAACGGCACATCCCAGGCCGGCCAAACTATTGTAATTTTAATTACCGGTGATGTTACTGATGAAGATGGCTTAACTGCATTGACCGGCACTTCCGGAATGTGGACTACCCTTACAATCAGCCCAAGTGGTGCACGAATAATATCCGGCTCGCCGACAGCTCCACTTATCGACCTTAATGGAGCGGATAATGTTACCGTTGATGGCCTGAACTCTGGCGGCAATTCGTTGACGATTTCAAACACAAGCCTTTCAGCTATTTCTGGCACTTCGACCATCCGATTTATCAACGATGCCTCAAACAATACAGTAAAAAATTGCATCATCAAAGGATCTCCAACGGCGGCTTCCGGAGGAATCCTGCTTTTCAGCACCACCACAGGATCAACGGGAAACGATGGCAATACCATTGACCACAATAACATCACTACTGATACCGATGCTAACCGACCTTTGAATGTCGTATATTCCTTGGGATCAGGCACTGGTCTTGAAAATAGCGGGAACACAATCAGCAACAACAATATTTATGATTTTCTTAGACGAAGTACTGCATCTTTTGGTATCAATCTTGGCAATCATACGACTGCCTGGACAATCACGGGGAACAGCTTTTATGAAACGACCTCATTCGAACCAACAGCAAATGTGGAATACAGAGTGATAAATATTGTCAATACCTCGGGGATAAATTTTACAGTTTCAAATAACTTTATCGGTGGGAAAACAGCTTTATGCGGTGGGAGTGCCTGGACAAAGACCGCTGGAACAAGTTTTGGCAATGTATTTTATGGCTTTTATTTGTCGGTAGGGACAGGTACTGCAAGCAATGTTATAGGCAATACGATCAGGAATTTTGCTTATTCAAATTCCGATTCGCAATCCTGGTATGGTGTGTATGTTTCTGCGGGAGATGTCAACATTGGCACACCTGGTGCAGGCAACTCAATCGGAGATGCAATAGGTACAGGCTCGATTATTTTTACAGCAGGGGCTACCGCTGCTGGCTTTTATGGGATAAATGTGGCTTCCCCAGGTTTGGTAAATATTCAAAACAACACGATCGCATCCATAACAGTTGCAAATGATTCAAGATTTGCAACTAATTTTTATGGAATATACAAGAGCGGAGCCGGTACAACCACCATCAACAACAATATGATTGGCAGCCCAACAGAAGCAGGCAGTATCATTGCAAGTTCTACCTCTTCCAATACCAGTAGGTCGCAATTGGTTTACGGAATCTATAATATCGGCTCCTACATAATAACCATTTCAGGCAATACCATAGCCAATGTTACAAACGGAACTAATAACACAGATTTAGGCACTACTGGATTAATTCATGGAATATACATAGGGGCAGGACAGAATACAATTACAAACAATACTGTACATGATCTGACCATTGCCAACGCAAATTCCTCTCAGTCCGAAACAGCATCTGTTGTTGGAATTGGGCTGAATTATACAACGGCAGGCTACACACAAACAATTTCAGGGAATACCATTTATAACTTAAAAAATGACAAATCAGACTTTGCAGGCAGCGTTATTGGACTATATTACGCCGGTTCTACTACGACAGGTTCCGTGTCGGGAAATTTTATTTATGGCCTTTCGGTAAATGCAAGCTCTACTACCGCAAACCTATTTGGGATTAAAATAAGTTCCGGCTCTACCACTTACTTCAATAACATCATCAGCCTGGGCGGTAATACACAAACCTCCCTTTGCGGCATTTACGAAACAGGGGCAGCCTCCAACAATAACAACTTGTATTTCAATACAGTGCATATCAGTGGGAATCTGCCAACAGGTGCTGCCAACAAATCTTTTGCCTTGTACAGTGCCGTAACCACAAATACCCGTAACTTCAGGAATAATATTTTCAGCAATGCCCGCTCAACGGTTGATGGGGGTGGTTCGAGTTTGCATTATGCAATGTACATTTTTGCCTCAGGTGGAACAGTGACCTGTGATTACAATGATTATTGGGTTTCTGGAACAGGTGGAAAATTGGGTTATTATGGCGCCGATAAAAGTGCTAAACCAATTGTAACCAGCCAGGATGTCAATAGTTTGGCAACGGACCCTGCGTTTACCAGCCCCGGTACAACTTCTGCAAGTTATTATCCAACAGCATCCTCCTTGCCAGGCATAACAGTGAGCAGTGTCGTGTACGATTACAATGAAACCACAAGGCCCGCCACGCCAAAAATGGGTGCCCTGGAATCGGCATCTGCCACAAAAAATGTGGATGTCTATATTGGCGATGCTTTGCAAGCCTCCTACACCAATATCAGGACTGCCTTCGATAAAATAAACGACGGCACACATAAAGGAACACTGATTTTGAAAATTACCGGTAGCCAGGTCCTGTATTCCAATGCCAGACTTAACGCCAGCGGCACAGGATACGCAAGTTATAGCTCTGTAAATATTTATCCTGCTGCAACGGGCCTCGCCATCAGCGGCAACCTTGCAGCTCCCCTGATTGATCTGGATGGCGCAGACAATGTAACGATTGATGGAAGGGTAGGTGCCACTGGCCTGACAAAAGACCTTGTGATTACGAACACCAGCATTTCAGGGACTAATACTTCAACAATACGATTGATCAACGATGCTTCGGGTAACACCATTAAGTATTGTACCATCAAAGGGTCAGCAGTAAATACAACCGGTATCCTGTTTTTCAGCACTACCACAGGAACCTCCGGCAACGATGGCAACACCATTGACAATAACAACATTACAAATGCAGCAGATGCAAACAGGTCCATAAGTGCAATCTATTCTTTGGGAACTTCAACCAAAGAAAACAGCGGAAACACAATCAGCAACAATAACATCTACGATTTTTTTAACCATGCTAACGATTCATACGGTATCAATCTTGGCAATTTTACAACAGCGTGGACAATCTCCGGCAACAGCTTTTACGAAACAGCTTCTTTTGTGCCGACAGCGAGCAAAATATTATATGCTATTTTTATCTCCAATACTTCAGGGGTAAATTTTACGGTTTCAAATAATTTTATTGGTGGGAATTCGGCTCAATGTGGCGGGACACCCTGGACAAAGACAAGCGCATTAAGTAGTTCATTTATAGGCATTAATCTATCTGTAGGGACAGGTACTGCAAGCAATATACAGGGCAATACCATCAGGAATTTTTCTTTTTCAAATTCAGTTACCGGTTATTGGTATGGTATTTATATTGGTGCGGGCGATGTGAATATAGGTACCATCACAGGAAATACCATAGGTGCAGCAACCGGCAACGGGTCAATCGCTTTTACTGCAGGCGCCAATTGGGACATGTTTGTTGGAATCAACCTGTTTACCTCCGGGATTTCAAATGTGCAAAACAACACGATCGGTGCGATCAATGTTTCAAATGACGCAACTACGGATGGATCTGGCTTCGCTGGAATAAAAAAGAATAACTCGTTTGGCACGACCACAATCAGCAACAATACCATAGGCAGTACTGAAACGGAAAACAGTATCAATGTAAGCTCAGCATCTACAGGGTATTCGCAAAATATTCATGGCATATATAGCCAGGGAAAAGGGACAAATACCATTTCAGGAAATACAATCTCGAAGCTGACAAACGGAACTATAAATGCCAACGCCGTCTACACAGGTGGGATTGACGGGATTGTTTGCTCCGATGGAGCAAATACAATATCGAACAACACCATAAGGGATCTGACCACTGCAAATGCAAACAACAATGCGACTTATCAGGCTTCGGTTATGGGAATCCAACTAAATTGTAGTGGATCTTCATCTGGGCAAACCATCACCGGCAATACAGTTTATGGTTTGTCCAATTCGTACGATTCGTTTACAGGAAGTGTTATTGGCCTGTATTACTATGGCCCTACTGTTGCAAGCACGGTGGCCAATAATTTTATCCGCACCCTTTCGGTGACAGGTGCCAATAGTACCACTTCCAATATTTATGGTATCAAAATAGATGGCGGCACGACCACCTATTCCAATAATATTGTCACTTTGGGTGGAACCACAAAAACTACAATTTACGGCATTTACGAAGAGGGTGGGGCTAACAGTTTGTATTTTAACACAGTGCATATAAGTGGGGACTTGGCATCAGGCGTTACCAATCAATCCTTTGCCTTCTCCAATAAGGGAACCGCAAACGCTGTGAATTTCCGCAACAACATCTTTAGCAATACGCGTTCAACAACAGGTGGAGTTAGTTTGCACTATGCGGCTTTCTTTACTCCTCCAACCTCAGGAACATTGACCTGCGATTATAACAACTATTTGGCTTCAGGCACAGGTGGAAAGTTGGGGTATTATGGTGGAGACAAATCTGCTTTGCCTATTGTAACCAGCCAGGATGGGAACAGTACAACCACCAATCCCTTATTTGTCAAAGAAAAAGGAGTTTCGCCAACCGATTACATTCCCGCCGGCACAGGTTTGTCTGCTATTGCAGGCACGGGTATTACAACAGATTATAGGGGTACCGTAACACGAAGCGGATCGCCATTCATGGGAGCATGGGATTATGGCAACAATTTATTGGTTTGGGACGGCTCCGAAACCACCGATTGGGGCACACCGGCTAACTGGACTCCCGGCACCGCAATACCAAATGGTGGGAACAACTTGGTCATACCAAATGTACCAAACAAACCAGTTGTGAACGAAGCAATTGGCTCACCAGCCCTTTGCAATAACATTGTCATCGCTTCCGATTCGAAGATCACGATCGCATCTGCAAAAGCCATGACTGTTAATGGCAACCTGATCAACTATGCCGATTCGACAGGTTTGGTGATCAATTCGGATGAAACCGGGACTGGGTCGCTAATCATTTCGGGAAGCGTTTCGGGTTCCGGAAGTATTAAAAGGTATATGGTTTTTGACCGATGGCACCTTCTTTCGTCGCCAACTGGCACACAAACGATAAAGGATTTTATTGCAAAAAATGTTGACATTCCTGTTTTTACCCCACCGGGAACAATATATGGCATGAGGGATTACTCGACCAGCAGTGTCAGTGAATGGAATTCCTATTTTACAACTGACTATTTATCAACCAACTCAAGTCAGGAGATGGGGGTTGGTAAAGGTTATCTAGTCCGCACAATCACAAATGCCACCCCATTTAAACTTAGGTTTCAGGGTGTTTTAAACAGCACTGAAGCCAAAAGCATTCTGGTTTCCCGCTCGGGAGACAATGGTTGGAACTGTATCGGCAATCCATACACCTCGGCGATAAAAATTTACGATGGCACAGTTGCAACAGGAACTGATAATTTTATCGATGTAAATGCTGGGAACTTCGACCCTACCTATTACGGTGCCTATTTCTGGAACGATGTTGATAAGAAGTACGATATCATCAATAAATCGTCAGATGTATCTACCTATGCTCAGGTTGGGCAAGGTTTCTTTGTCAGGAAAAAAGACGATGCAAGCGTCACAGCCATGTCGGTAACTCCAGCGATGCAGTTCCACCAAGGTGCTGAAGCCTTAAAGTCTGTCGCATTATTACGCCCTGAAATCCAATTGGTTGCCATAAAGGGAGACATAAAGGTTTCAACAGATATCAAATTTATCGATGGAACAAGCGAAGGATTGGATGTTGGTTACGATGCCGGTATTTTGAAGGCCGACCCAACGTTTGCTATCTATTCAAAATTGGTCAAGGATATTGGCACCGAGTTCCAGCTTCAGTGCCTGCCAACAAACCAGTACAACAATCTGGTCATCCCGGTAGGAATCGACTGTAAGGCTGGCGGCGAAATTGTACTAAGTGTCAACACTGTCCAATTAGACCCAAGTTGCAAAGTTATCTTAGAAGATAGGCTAACCAACACATTCAAAGATCTTTCCAAAGGGAACTACAAAGCTGCGGTGGCGGCCAATACTGCTGGTTCTGGCCGGTTCTTCCTTCACACGGGCGACATCGTTAGCGGCCTGGAAGATCAAGTGCTAGAAGGAAAGCTAACTGCCTATGCGAAAGGGAATAAAGAGATCAGGGTACTTGGCGAAGTTGGCGAGGGTGCAGTTGCTACATTGGTCAATGGTTTGGGTCAGGTGATGCTGACAAAGAAAATGGGTGCCGGGAACCTGAATATCATTGGGCTGCCAAACCTGACATCTGGTCTTTATTTACTGAACATCAATGATAAAGGTACGCCACAGACAATTAAGGTGATGGTGAGGAAATAAATTAGAAATTGGAAATTATCGTAGGGGCGGACCTGTGTGTCCGCCCTTTCGCATACATATCCGCCCTTTCGCATACATATCCGCCCTTTCGCATACATATCCGCCCTTTCGCATATATATCGGCCCTTTCGCATATATAATTAAAATTTCATCGGATTATTGAACAAACATTGATACGTGAACCCATATCATCAAAGGATGTTTCATTTAAAATCAATACTCACTTACCTTGGTATTTTATAATTATATAATTTTGCCTTTGATATTGAACGTCCCATTCTTTTTTCGATCAGATATGAAAAAAATACTTTGTCTTGCGATACTGCTGTTCACATTACAGTTTTCATCAACTGCAATGCAGATTTTTGTCAAATTGCCATCGGGAAAAACAATCACGTTAGAGGTGGAACCCAATGATACCATGGATCAGATTAAAGCCAATATTCAGGACAAGGAAGATATTCCACCTGATCAACAAAGACTAACTTATGGTGGCCAGGTCCTTGAAGATGGAGGGACGGTTGCGGATTATAATATCCATGATGGATCAACACTTTTTTTTTCGACAACTACATATTATGTCAGATCAAACCAAGCCGATGATAGTGGTGATGGGAAAAGCTGGACAACTGCAAAAAAATCCTTGGAATCGGCTTTGAGCCTGACAGTTTATGGCGACAAAATATGGGTGACTGCTGGTATTTATTATCCATCAAGTGCGTATGATCTTACCAATTCACCTCGCTATTACCATTTCAGACTGAAATACGGGGTAACCATTTGTGGCGGATTTGCCGGAACCGAAACCGATCTAAATCAGCGGACGGATTTTGGGCCAGGAGGTACAAAGGAAACCATACTAAGTGGCGACATCGGAATTGTAGACGATAATTTCGACAATTGCTATCATGTGATTTATAACCCCAACCAAACTCCCAACCTGAAAAGTTCTGCTATTATTGATGGATTTACGATAAAAGATGGAAATGCAAACGGTGCGGGTTATCCGTTCAACAGTGGTGGGGGAATGTTTAATGATTATTCTTCGCCCACAGTAAAAAATTGCACGTTTCTTTCAAACAATGCATCTGATTTCGGAGGAGCATTACTCAATAGCTTTTCCTCTCCAATTTTGGATAATTGCCTCCTGATATCCAATTCTTCTGGTACAAAAGGAGGCGGATTGTACAATACTGATTCTCAACCAAATTTGAATAATTGTACGGTTAGTAACAATTCCGCTGGTCAGCAAGGAGGTGGCATTCATAATAATAATTCCACTTCCAATTTTACATTGAGCAATTGCATTTTATGGGGAAACTCGGCAGTTTCTGGTCACGAAATTTACAATGATATTGGTTCGCAAATTACCTTAAACTATTCCTGCTATCAGAATGAAACAGGTGATATTGAGAATTTGGGCTCGATCAACAATTCCAACAATAATAATTCTTTATCACCCAAATTTGTATATTCCTCATTGTTAGACTACAGGCTTCTTGCTGATTCACCATGTCGTGATGCAGGTTACAATGATTATAATCCCGAAATTATTGACATAAGGGGGCAAACGCGAATTCAGGGAATCAAAATAGATATTGGCGCATTCGAATGGACTAATGGCAATGACCCTGCTGAAGTTATAACCTGGTCTGGAAGTGCATCTTCCAGCCAATGGAGTTTACCCGGCAATTGGAGTCCTTCCAAAATCCCTTTAGCAAACAGTTTTGTACTGATTCCGGATGTTCCTATCCAACCTGTTGTTGACCTGTCATCTACTTCTCCTGCTGAATGTCTTGACCTATATATCCAGTCTGGTGCAACACTCGCAATTAATGCTGATAAAGCACTTACCGTAAATGGTAAACTTACCAATCAAGCAGGAGTGGCAGGTCTAAGTATTAAATCGGATGCCACCGGCACAGGTTCGTTAAAGATTCTGGGAAGTGTTTCAGGTTCGGCAACTGTGGAGCGTTTAGTGGAACCAACAAAATGGCATATCGTGTCAGCTCCTGCCATTGAGGACTTAAGCACCCTTCTGGCCAGAAACAAGGCGATCCCAAATTTTAGCTCACAAATTGCGACTTTAGGTATGAGGGATTACAATACGGCAGAGAACAAATGGAACAGTTATTATACTACTTCAACAGCGGGGATGATGGATGTTGCCAAGGGTTATCTGATCCGTACGGAACAACTGACTAACGAGACCACCGTTCTGGATTTTCAAGGTGCTTTGAATGCCGGAACCAAAAATGTTGCTGTTTCTTTGTCAGGCTCAAATGGCTGGAATTGCATCGGAAACCCATACACATCGGCAATAAAGTTAAGCGATGGTACGTCTGACGCGACCGGCTTGGACAACTTCTTGGATGTCAATAATGACAAAATGGATGCAACAAGCTTTGGCGCATACATTTATACGGGTGTAGGTACCGGCACCAACGGTTACACAGTTATCAATTATGCAACAGCGGAGGCCGATAGATACGCAACAGTGGGTCAGGGCTTTTTTGTAAAAGCAAAAACGGATGGCGTAAATATCTCATTTACAAAAACTATGCAGGTACATAAAGACGATGCAACTGCCCCTTATAAATCAGTTGAAAATCTGACCCCTGCAATTAAACTGAAGGTTGCCAATGGTAATGCGAATGTATCGACCGATATTCTTTTTATTGATGGAACTACAACTGGCCTAGACAAGGGTTATGATGCAGGTATTTTCAAAGCCGATCCATCGTTTGCCCTTTATACCAAACTTGTTGAGCCATTCGATGCCGAGTTCCAGTTACAGTGCCTACCTACCAACCAATATAGTAGTATGGTCATCCCGGTAGGAATCGATTCCAAAGCCGGTGGCGAAATAGTTTTCACTTCTGAAACGCTAAATCTGGACCCTACCTGCAAGGTAATTTTGGAAGATAAGCTAACCAGCACATTCACAGACCTTTCCAAAAATAGCTATAAAGCAGCCGTTGCTGCTACTACCGCTACTTCCGACAGGTTCTTCCTGCACACTGGCGATATTGTCAGTGAAGTGGAAGATCAGGTGCTGCCAGGAAATGTAACTGCCTATGCGATAAGCAATAAAGAAATCCGCGTACTTGGCGAGATTGGAAACGATGCGGTTGCTACGTTGGTCAATGGTTTGGGTCAGGTGGTGTTGACAAAGAAACTGGGTGCAGGAAACCTGAATATTATTGGGCTGCCAAACCTTACCATCGGTCTTTATATACTGAATATCAATGATAAAGGTACGCCACAAACAATTAAAGTAATGGTGAGGAAGTGATTAATAATGAAGAATTAAAGAATTAAAAATTGGATTGGTGTTAGGGCGGCCCTTGTGGCCGCCCTAAATTTTAATAACCCACGGTGCAGCATCCGGAACCGGCTCTTCGGCCTCGTTCAGGGCTTTTTTATGTTGTTCCGGACAATTTAAAATATATTCACAAATGAATTTATTATATTTGCAATAGGCATTTAAAAACAATAAAAATGGAAGATGTAGTCCAAAATATTGACGAAAACGACTTCATCATTATACCAAATCCGATTTACGACGTGGTTTTCAGGTATTTGATGGAAGACCCCGACAGTGCGATGATTGTTGTTTCGACCTTGATCAACGAAAACATTATTAATTTGGAACTTGAGCCGATCACCCATTCTGAAAAAAAAGAAAAATCGTTGATGACGGCACTTCTGGATCCCAAAACAAAGGATGACCTGCGCCTTTTCCACCTTGACTTTACCGCAACGGTCCTTTTGCCAGATGGAACTCAGGAGTTGATCATGATCGAGTTGCAAAAGGCGACCGAGCCAGATGATATCTTCAGGTTTAAACAGTACATCAGCAGAAATTTCCAAAAGAAACATGAGATTGAGGTTACAGATATTGAGACTTTGAATATTAGAAAAGTTAACAGGCCAATCAGGTTGGTGCCAGTCTTTATATTGAATTTCAGGATAGAGAACGAGATCAACGATTTGTTGATCAAGACAAAAAGGGTCAAGGAAGGCTTCTTTAAAAATAAGGCATTGCAACTGCCCAACGAATTCATCGACAACTTGAGTTATAATTTGCTTGTTGTACAATTGCCTAATTTAGAGCATATTAATGAGACAGACTATCTTGATGACGAATACAAGATCAAACTGTTTGCACTTTTGAGGCTGTTTGACCAAAAATCGAGGGTCAGGGACAACGAGCACAGATTGCGGTTGATACGGAAATTTTTTCCCGGTTTTTTGGACAGGGTGATCAGGCGGTTGCAGTCGGCCGATATCGACAACCCTTACCTTGAAGAGAAAATGTTCAACGAAGACGAATATCTCAAAGCTTTGATCGACAGGGACAATAAAATATCATTCTTTCGTGAAAAATTGGAAAAGACGGCTGAGGAGTTGGGCAAAACAACCGAGCAGTTGGAAAACGAAAAGAATAAAACTAAACAATTACAGTTGGCATTCGCAAAGTCCCTCAAGGAAATTGGAATACCTAATTGATGCAATCTATAAAAAAACGGGCCTGCCTACCGATGAAATTGAAAAACTTTAAATCAAACTCGCCATGTTAATCTTGTTGATCTCCTTATTGTTTTCATTCCCAAATGATCACATGAATTTGGAAGCCATCGATTTGTCCGGGAACTGGAACATCACCGGAACAGTAGTGACCACCACAAGCCGTGATCCAACAGCTCCCCAACCCGGATCGCAGATGGTCGATGTGTGGTCGATCACGCTGAACAATGGTGTTCCCAGATTAAAAACCAAAGCCGGCTCAGTGGATGGTACAATTGTGAATGAGACTTATCATTTTGAGGGTCAGGTTACCATCTACCCAAACCCATTGGTATGGATGACTTTCAAAATTGATATCTTACCCAGCACTGCCGCGAGCCAGATATATGGAACCGAGACCCTGACTTATTTTGGTTTGGATGGCGTCAGAAACCCACATTTATTGGGAACAGAATCGTGGACGTTTACAGGGGTGAAGCAGTAAGCTGGCGGCTGGCAACTAGCTACTGGCTGCTGGCTGGCGTTCAAAGTAAAATCCTGCAATCAAATGAATTATCTATTGCCTATTCAAATTCTTAACATCACAATCTGCTGAAAAATATCTTTTACTAATTGGTACAATAGATAAGCTTTGAAGGTTGCCAGCTGCCAGTTGCCAGAAGCCGGCCGCTGCCATTCAAAGCAGCACCGCATTTCCCCCTCCAAACCTAAAAAGTGGCGCCGCTACTTCGGCATTATCCCCAAAACTGTTCCGAAGGCAATCTTTTTTCTGTTATCGGTGTAAGTATAAGCAACAGAAGTGCCATAATTGATAATTGCCGGATAAGAGTGTTCATCTTTCGGGTTACCCTCTTCGATAATGTATTTTTTGGGCCATGTCAATCCGTTGTCGTAGGATACGGCAAGGTTTAAAATGCCACGTGATCCCCAGTTTTTATTGTCAGGATTGTAAAGCAGGGCAAGGGTTCCATTGGGCAACATCGTAAGGTCGATACCACTGTTCGGATTTGGCAGGTCTGTCTTGTAGATGGTTGACCAGGTTTTCCCATAATCTTTTGAATCGGATCGGCAAATCACACCTGCGGTACTTCTGAGCAACATGTGGACCATTCCCGGTTTAGATTCCCACAAAGTTGGTTGAATGACCCCTGCCCCTTTAAAATCGTCGCGGTTAAGCGCAATGTATGGCGTTGCAGTCCAGGTTTTTCCATTGTCTTCGCTACGGTCGGTAAAAGCGTTCCATTGTTTTGTAGCGGCGTTTTCAAATGACGAACCGGCCAGCCAGGTTCCGTTTGATAAGACAATAGGTTTATTCCTGACAGGACCCCTTCACCTTTGTCACCAGGAACAAGTTCGTATGCTTCGGACCATGTTTTGCCTTGGTCATCAGACGTTTTGACCCATGTTTCCCATGCCGTAATCTCTTTTCCAACTTTGAAAAAGAGGTAGATCTTACCTTGCGGCGATTCAAAAAGCACCGGGTTCCAATGGGCATCACCCCTGATTTTGGCTACCTGAAACGGTGCCCCCCAATTGCCAGGTACACCTTTCGACATCCAGATCCCAACATCGGGATTTTTCTCTTTAGTTCCTCCAAACCAGGCTGTTATGAAGGAACCATTCTTTAAATGAACCAATGTAGAGGCATGGCACTCCTTAAAATCTTTGGATTCAGTAAATATATCTTCTTTAGTAATCACCGATTTATCAGGATTCTGCCCCAAAGTTTCTAAGGTGGTGAATATCGTTCCGATGAACAATAAAAGGCAAAAAAAACTAAAATAGTTCAGGTTCAATTTTATCGAATTTAGCTTCATATCAATAATGTATTAATTATTAATCAGCCAAAAATAGTAATTAATTAAACCCGCCTATCGGGCTTCACGACCGGAATTAGTTAAAAAATGTGAAGATAATTGTGGATGTTTCCGGTTTTATTCCCAATTTTCAAAAGAATATGGTTTTTGGATTATAGACGAATTGTTTTTCCGGTTTAAAAACTTAGTTTTGATAAAAAATATTCATCCTAAATGTACATCACCGAATCGGACACCCGGGCTCAATATATTGACCCTAAACTTAAAGAAAGTGGCTGGGATAAATATGTGCATCGCGAATACTATTTCACCGACGGCAGAAAACTCCTCGGTGGGAAACGTGGCAAACGATTGTTTGTCGATTATTTGCTCAGGTACAAAAACACCAACCTCGCCATCATCGAAGCCAAAAAATTAGGCAAACATCCCACGGATGGGCTTCAGCAAGCGATTGCATATGCCGAAAAGCTAAAAGTGAAATTTGTTTTTGCCACCAATGGTGAAAAGATTTACCAATTCGACATGAAAACGGGAACCGGCGATTACATCGACAACTTTCCCGAACCCGAAACCCTTTTTCATGCTTCCATCGAAAACCTGACTTCACTGAAAACGCAATTGCTTGGTATCCCATTTTACATGACCGGCGATAAAATGCCCCGCTATTATCAGGAAATCGCTGTAAACAAAGCTATTGAAGCAATTGCAGACGACAAAAAACGGATCTTGCTGACCCTCGCTACCGGAACAGGTAAGACCTTCATCGCTTTTCAAATTGTACACAAGCTGTTGTCGGTAAAGTGGAACCTGGACCATACCGACCGCCGACCCAAAATTCTTTTCCTTGCAGATCGTAACCTGTTAGCCGATCAGGCGATCAATACCTTTAACGACCCGTACGAAAAGGACCTGATCAAAATTGATGGATCAGAAGTGGCAGCACGCCACGGAATTGTCCCCACGAATGCGTTTATCTTCTTTGCCATTTATCAGGCCATCAGCGAGAAAGAGAACATCGGTGGTTTTTACAAGCAGTACCCAAAAGATTTCTTCGACCTGATTATCATCGACGAATGTCATCGTGGAAGTGCAAACGAAGATGGTTCATGGAGGGAGATTCTTGATTATTTTGGGTCCGCTGTCCATCTGGGACTTACAGCAACACCCAAACGCGACGACAATGTGGATACATACGATTATTTCCAGAAACCGGTTTACCAATATTCGTTGAAAGACGGTATCAACGATGGTTTTCTTAGCCCCTATAAAGTGAAGAAAGTACGCACAAACATCGACACCTATATCTATACCGATGCCGACAAGGTTTTGGAAGGTGCTGTGGAAGAGCGGCGTATCTACCGCAAGCGCGAATTCAACAAAATGATTGTCATCCCCAAACAAATCGAACTGATATCAAAGGGGATTCTCGACAACATCAATGTGTTGGACAAAACCATTGTATTTTGTGTCGATCAGGACCATGCGCTGAACATGCGCGATGCGATCAACAAATTCAAGAAAGTGGCCGACCCGAATTATTGCGTCCGGATTACAAGTGACGAAGGGAAGCCTGGCCGCGATTTGTTGGAGAAGTTCCAGAACAACGACCTCGACATTCCTGTCATCCTCACCTCATCGCAAATGCTCACCACAGGGGTCGATGCCCGGAATGTGCGGAATATTGTACTGGTCCGCGAAGTGACTTCAATGGTGGAATTCAAGCAGATCGTAGGGCGCGGGACCCGATTATTTGAAGGAAAGGACTTTTTTACGATCATCGATTTCTCGGAAGAGGCAACCGACCATTTTTATGACCCCGATTGGGACGGTCTGCCAGAAGGTGAAACCGCTGAAGGGGACGACAGAACAGGTGGTACTACCGGCGGTGGTGGTGGCAATACCGGTCCTGGAGGAGACCCACCACTTCCACCATCGCCCAGGCCGCCACGGCTACCCAAAATTGTGATCCAACTTTCGAATGGCCGGAAACTGAAAATATTGGATATCGAAATCAGGTACATCGACTACCAAACGGGAAAGCCCCTTACAACCTTGCAATTCCTTGAAAAGCTGGTTGGAGCGATACCCGATTTGTACCACAGCGAAGAAGAATTGCGCCATTTGTGGTCGAAGCCCGAAACCAGGGAAGAGTTGCTCGTGAAATTGTCGGAAACCGGTATTGACGAACAGGAGCTTGATTTCCTCAGGAAGATCTTCGAGGCCGAACGCAGCGATGTCTTTGATATCCTGATGCATATCTCATATGAATACAACCTGATCACGCGGACTCAGCGGGCTGCCCATGTAAAAGGGGACTCTGCTTTTTTTGAGGTGTTTGCCAATCTGAAAGCCCGCGATTTTCTGCACTTTATCCTCGAGCGGTACGAAACCGATGGGATCAGGGAACTCCGGCGAGAACGGCTTTCGACGTTGGTCGAACTCAATAACCTGGGAACCAACAGGGAAGCGGCAAGTGTCTTTGGAAGTTACCAGAACCTGATCGATGCTTTTTACAAATTGCAGGAGAAGCTGTATGCGAGTTGATGTACTTATAATTTGTATTTTTACAGGTGAAATAATAACATTATGAAGTTAACAATTACAAATTTTGGTCCAGTAAAGGGAAAACAGAATTATACGATCGATTTAAGCAAGGATTTTACCCTCGTTACAGGAGGAAATGGTTTGGGTAAAACATACCTGGGCTATATCATTTACGGATTGATTAAACGGATAAACAACTATTTTTACACAAAAAATCCAAGTTCCTTTTTTGGTGGGGCGTCTGATATAATTAAACTTTCAAAGGATAATCCACTGTCCTTTGATCTTACATTCGATAAAGTAAAAATTTTCATTGATACCCTTATCGATTCCTACAAGGAGAGTATCCATGTTTTCTTGGGAATTGACAAACAAAGTGCTAGTACCCTTTTTAAAGATTTATCAATAGAAATTCTTAATCTGGAAGAAAAGTATGACCTATTTTTTAAAAACACTTATGAAAGGACTATTAGTATTAGAGGCTTTGGATCTTTTGCAATCAGTAAGGAAGCAAATAAATCACATGTAATCTTAAGTTTCAGCGATGAGGAAAATTCAAACAAATCACCTGTTAGTCTGCTCAACAATTTCATGTTCAATTTTATTTGC
This sequence comes from Mariniphaga sp., assembly GCA_037128295.1. GTDB lineage: Bacteria > Bacteroidota > Bacteroidia > Bacteroidales > Prolixibacteraceae > JAAFHB01. The sequence continues at coordinate 8,793 of JBAXWR010000023.1, read as the reverse complement.
GAAAACATACTGATTAACAATTACATAAAAAGAGTTTTCTACATACCCGTTGAACGGAATTCTTTATATACTTTTAGCAAAGAACTGTCGTTGAAGCGATCTGAAATGATCGACAAAATGCAATCCTTGCTTCTTGAGAATGACAAAGAGAATGACTTGCCCAATTACCTTCGGAAAAATGCGGGACGTTATCCTGAAGCCATTGAAGATGCACTCCGACAAGCCCAGGATTTGACTCAATTGACCAAATCTGAGGCAGATCAGGTTTTCATTGACCTGGCAATTGAAATCGAAAGGGAAATCCTTCATGGCGAGATCATTGTGAATAGCGATGGGGAAGTGGAATTTGCACCGGACAAGGGACAGACTAAGCGGGTTCCGGTCCATTTGAGTGCATCGTTTATCAAAACCATTTCAAGCATTATCTTTTTCCTAAAGCACATTGCGTCAAAAGGTGATATGGTGATGATTGATGAACCGGAAATGAACCTCCATCCTAACCTTCAAATCCTTTTTGCCCGGATTTTGGCCCGGATTTCAAATGCTGGGGTGAAAGTCTGGATGAGCACACACAGTGATTACATTATCGCGGAATTGAATAATTTGTGCCTGGTAGGTGTTTTAAATGGTAAGGGAAAACAGGAAGAAACTTTAAAATTGGGTTATAAACCAGTCGATTATCTCAACAAATCAACGTTGCAGGCACTCTATCTGAATGGTATAAAAGTTAAAACCCAGGTTAAAATTGAGAATCTTGAAATCAAGGATGATGGAGTGGACATTGCTTCCATCGATAACTGTCTGAACGAATTAAATTCCCGGTCCAACGAATTGTACGAAATTTACGAAAACCTGGATTGAATATGTCTGCAACTGAATTAATCGCGAAAATAAATCTTGGCATTCACCATCGGTATAGTCATCAACAAAAGGAACTTGCAGAAATGAACGAGATCATGAATGTGCCATTTTCAAGATACGAAGACGATGAAAACCTTGTAATTATACGGCCCAAAGATGATGAAAGGGATTCTCTCTGGGCATGTTTCTCAGATGTAATTTGTCGCGATATTGCTGACTACATTTTATTTAAGGTCATAGACGATGAAGTAATCTGCTTTATTCTCGAATTGAAAAAGGCAAAAACTGACGATAGCGTTGTTAAGGCAACAAGTCAAATACGTTCAACACATCCTCTGGTGAAAATGATTTACGAGAAGACGACTGGCGAAAATGCCAAGAACTTAAAAACAATCGGTATTCGAGTTTTCGGCACCGGAAATAAATCTCAGGTAAAAATAAACAGGAAGGTTAAGCGTAAAATTCCGGATCAACTAGTTAATACTAACGAGAATTTTGCAATAGGACATTTTATACAGAATAAACAATCTGAAAACCTTACCTCGTTAACTCATTTTTATATGGAATGCAAACAGCTATTTGTTAATTAGATGCGCTTCAATAAATGAGTTCGCTCCGAAAAGAATAAGCAAGAAATGCCACGATGACTCTAAGGCACTAAGATTTCACAAAGTATTAATGATCATCTTTGTAGCCTTTATGAATCCTTGTGTTTTTGTGTCTTTCACGAAAGTCGGGACAAGTTGTGGCAAAAGAAGGCTTTTCAGGTGCTCTCAATATGGGTAAATTTACCCATAAACATCATTTATGGGCAAATTTACCCATAAATTATATGTTATTAATATTCAATTACATACATTCCGAATGGAACTTCAGCAAAAAATAGACCGGATTACCGATATCCTCCGCCGCGACGATGGGATCAGCGGGGCCATGCACTACACCGAACAGATCTCATGGATCCTGTTCCTCAAATTTCTCAACGACTTCGAAGAGGAAAAAGAGGGGGAAGCCCTGCTCAACAATACCCGGTACGACCGCATCATTACCGATGAATTCCGTTGGAATCATTGGGCCTGCCCCAAAACCGAAGATGGCAAACCCGATGTAAAGAACTCAAAAACAGGCAGCGACCTCACACAGTTTGTGAACACCAAATTATTACCCTACCTCAAAGGGTTTAAATTCGACCTGGCCGACCTGAAATCTGTAAAATACAAGATTGGGAACATCTTCGAATTTATGGACAACCGGATCGCAAGCGGCCACACCCTGCGCGAAGTGCTCGATATTATCGATAGCCTGAACTTCCAATCGAAGGACGAGCTATTCGAGCTGTCGCACGTTTACGAGAACCTGTTGCAGGGGATGGGGAGCGATGGGGGCAACTCGGGCGAGTTCTATACACCAAGGGCCGTTATCCGTGCCATTGTGGAGGTGCTGCAACCCAAACCCGGACAAACCATGTACGATGGCGCGACCGGCAGTTGCGGGTTCCTGATCGAAGGGTTCGATTACATCAAAAACAACTACCGCAACAAACTCTCGACCGGACAATGGAAATTCCTTCACGAGGAGACCTTTTTTGGCAACGAGAAAACACCGCTGGCCTATATCATGGGGGTGATGAACATGATTTTGCACGGCTTCGAAAGCCCCAACATTTACAAGCAGAACACTCTCACGGCCAATATCCGCGACATACAGGAGAAAGACCGTTACGACCTGATCGCGGCCAATCCACCCTTTGGTGGGAAAGAGAAGCCACAGATCCAGCAAAATTTCCCGATCCAGAGCAATGCCACGGAACTGCTTTTCTTGCAGCATTTTATGAAAAGCTTGAAGAAAGGTGGGAAAGCCGCCATTGTTGTTCCGGAAGGGGTTTTGTTCCAGACAGGCAGTGCCTTTAAAAACGTAAAGGAGGAGCTGTTGTCCAATTTTAATGTGCATACGATTTTGAGCCTTCCGGCAGGGGTGTTTTTGCCCTACAGCGGCGTAAAAACCAACGTGCTGTTTTTCGACCGGACAGGCGCCACCACCGAAATCTGGTATTACGAATGTAACCCCGAACAAAAGCTCACAAAGAACAAGCCGATCCAATACGATCATTTGCAACAGTTTGTGGAACTTTCTGCAAAACGTGGGTTATCTGCCAACTCGTGGACAGTAAAAATTGCCGACATTGTGGATACCGACCTCTCTGCCAAAAACCCCAATACGAACAACGACATCGACCATTTGCCACCCCTCGAAATCATGGCGCATATCAAAAAGAACGATGTCGTGATCGCACAGTTGATGGAAGAGGTAGAACAAATTTTGGAGGAGGGGTACAATGGATAAACAAGAAATTAACATTGATCCGCTTTTCAAAAACATAGCGCAGCTCATCGAGAAGGGGCAGCAAGCCATTATCCGTTCGGTCAATTACTCGCAACTGTATGTAAATTACCACATTGGGAAATATATCGTTGAAGATGAGCAAGATGGGATCCGGCGGGCGCAATACGGAAAACGGCTTATTAAAACGCTTTCGGAACGGTTGACGTCACAATATGGAATGGGCTTTTCGGCTAAAAATCTGGAGCTGATGCGCAATTTTTTCCTTTTGTATTCAAAATCGCAGACACTGTCTGCGTTATTGGAACCTGAACAAAATAAGACAGTTACGGAATCTGGTTCAATTTCGCAGACAGTGTCTGCGAAATTGGGTTCGGGAAATCGACCTGTATGGCTTAGTTGGTCACATTATGTTTTTTTGATGCAAGTCGACAATTTAAATGAGCGCAGTTTCTACGAAATTGAAGCCTTACAACAGAATTGGTCGTTGCGCGAAATGAAACGACAATTCAATTCCGGCCTGTTCGAGCGTTTGGCTTTGAGTCGCGACAAGGATGGGATACGAAAATTGGCCAAAGTTGGACAGGTGATTGAAAAACCTGTGGACGTATTGAAAGAACCCCTGATCCTTGAATTCTTAAACTTAAAGGAACAATATCAATACTCAGAAAAGGAACTTGAAACTGCCATTATCGACCGGATACAAGAATTTATGCTCGAACTTGGAAAGGGTTTTTTATTCGAAGCCAGGCAAAAACGGATCACCATCAATGAAAAGCATTATCACATAGATTTAACGTTCTACAACAGGCTGCTCAACTGTTTCGTATTGATTGACCTGAAAATAGGGGAGTTAATGCATCAGGATATTGGTCAAATGCAGATGTATGTGAACTATTACGATCGTTGTATAATTGCCGAAAACGAAAATCAGACAATAGGTATTGTTTTGTGCAAACAAAAAGATCAGAGCTTGGTCGAAATGACCCTGCCGGTTGACAACAACCAAATTTTTGCAGCAAAATACCAAACCGTGTTGCCCAATAAAGAGCAACTCAAACAAATTCTGGAGGAGGGGTACAATGGATAATTTGCCAAAAGGGTGGAAAAATTGTTATATTGAGGACATTGCATATAATGTTCAATATGGGTTTACAGGAAAAACTATTGAAAAAGGTAATGTAAAATATCTTCGGATTACTGATATTCAAAACAATTTTGTTGATTGGAGCCAAGTACCCTTTGTTGAAATAAGTCCAAAGGAAGCCAATAAATATCTTTTGCAAAACAATGATATTGTATTTGCCCGTACAGGAGCAACGGCAGGAAAATCTTTTTTGATAAATGAGTTAATTTCTGATTCAGTTTTTGCCTCCTATCTAATTCGGATCGTTCCTAATCTTGATAAGATTTTTCCTAAATATCTTTACTTGTATTTTCAATCGCCTGATTATTGGTCGCACATTTCGGGCAATGTTGAAGGCGCAGCACAACCAAATTTTAATGGTAGGAAATTAGCCAGAATTCCGTTTCCTCTTCCCCCTCTTTCCGAGCAAACCCGTATTGTTACGAAGCTGGATGCCCTTTTTGCCCGCATCGACAAAAGCATTGCCCTGCTCGAGGAGAACATCAAACATACCAAGGCGTTGATGGCGAGTGTGCTGGAAGAGGTGTTTGGTAATGAAAAAGAATCTAAATTAGGGGAAATACTTACATTAAAAAGAGGATATGATTTACCAACACAATTTCGTGTAAAAGGAGATTATGCACTTTTAGGTGCAAATGGCATAATTGATTATCATAAAGATTATAAGGCAGTTGGGCCTGGAGTTTGTACTGGAAGGTCAGGAAGCATTGGTTTAGTACATTACATTAAAGATAATTATTGGCCTCTAAATACATCTTTATATGTCGAGGATTTCAAAAACAATAATCGAAGATACATCTATTATTTGCTAAAATCTGCATCTTCCGGATTAATTCAACAAGCAGCCTTTGCCGCAGTTCCAACACTCGACAGAAAAAAAGCCCATGAATTTATTTTCGTCAAATACCATAAAAACGCGGAAGACCAGAAAAGAATCTCGACATACTTAGATCAAGTATCACAAACTGAAACGAAAATCCTTTCTACCCAGCAATCCAAGCTTGTTTATCTTAAAGCCCTGAAATCGAGTTTATTGGATAGGGCGTTTAAAGGGGAGTTATAAAAGAATTTAAAAGTTATTTATTACTGGAATTGAGGTAATTATGCAGAAATTTTGCCAGGCTAATAAGGAAGAAAAGCCAAAATGGCAATATTCAATTAATTACCTAATTTTGTTACAATAAATTTATTAAAATGAAAGAGTCGGTTGTCATAAAGAATCTTGGTCCTCTCAAAAATATAAGAATCGAGGAAATCAAACCTTTCACCATTTTAATTGGTGAATCAAGTAGTGGAAAAAGCACTCTTATGAAAGTAATAGCCTTATTTAGATGGCTTTATAAAATGCAGAATATTCGTTCATATTTGAAAAAGAGTAAGCTAAAGTCTCCTTTTAGGTATAGAATGGAGACTTATTTAAAAAACTGTGGAATTGATGAGTTTATAAAACATAATACAGAAATTATTTATAAAGTTTCTTTTGAATCAGGTAAAACCTATGAATTAAAATACATTAATAAGCAGCTATCAAGCCTACCAAATATTGATTCTTCAGATATTTACTTCAATAAAATTAGTTTTATTTCTGAAAATAGAAATATAATCCCTTTATGGGCAGACAAAGGGGCTTCATTTACAGGAGGATACTTAGGATTTTATTTTCACGAAGTCTATAAAGATTTTGAATTAGCGTCTGATTCCATTAAAGAAGTGGAATTGAATCATATTAATTTGAAATTTTCAGTAAAGAAAAGTAATTCAGGGAAGAAATATAAAATTGAGTCCCAAGAAAAGGGAAAATTTGAAATTGATTTTAAAAATAGTTCTTCCGGGACTCAATCTTCAACACCGATTTTATTAATCTCACAATACTTTTCTCAAAATTTTGATTTTGAAGCAGCTTTTAATCGCTCAGTTCTTAATTATTTATCCTCAACCGACAATCTGACGATGTTTAAAGCTGTTAAGAACCTGAGTGATATAAAAAAGAAAATATTTATTCATATAGAAGAACCAGAATTAAGTTTATTTCCTGATGCTCAATGCAAATTGATGGATGATCTAGTTTCTAATTGTTTTATCAAAAACCATAACGAGGTAGAGCTTTTCATATCCACACATAGTCCTTATATTGTCAATTATTTAAATTTACTAATTAGAGCTTTCGACCTAAAAAGCAAAGATATTGACGCCCAATATAATTACGATAACTTATCTGTATTTCAAGTATCAAATGGAGAACTATTTAATTTAGTTGTACAAAATGAAAGATTGGTAAATACAAATCCTCTCTCAGACACAATAAATTATATTTATAACAAATACAATGAGTTAGGATAGTATGGACAATCTATTGAAAAATGAATTGACAGTTTTTAATGGCATTTCTCCTTCTAGTTTGTGTACACGGTTCGACACAAAACTTGAATATTTTGAAATAGAAGACAATAATAGAGTTATTGTGATTCACGCTACAACTGGTAGTGGAACTGCTAGATACCATAACCCAAATGGTCTTGATGTTGTCGTAATAGATTATGACGGGTTTTTAACGGGGTTACCTCATAATTTTCAGCAAGGCAAAGAGCGTTGTGACGCAATAGTTTACACCCTAAACAATTCATATTTTCTATTAAACGAACTAAAAGACAGAAATCCCAAACGTGTTGTACTTACTAAAGCTACATCACAATTACTTTCTACTTTAAGAGAGATAACCAAAGTTCCAATAATTAATTCATTTGTAAGTGCATTTGCTAAAAAACGGTGCCTCTATTGTAACAAGCAAATTTTATCTCCATCTACAACGATTAACGCGACGTTCGCATTTAACAGGATTGGTGTCTTAGCTCAAAATGGCTTAAAACTTTCAAATCCTCAGATAGAGGCTTTGGGTTTCGAGCTGTTTGAATTTATGGGAAACCATACCATTAATTTAGTATAAAAAAGCAAATCTGATCTTTTACATTAATGATACGGAATTTAACCCAAAAACTAAATTTGTCACCAGAATTACTAATAGGTGATTATCAATTAGTAAGATGAAAAGAAGGGTTGGTAACAGATGAATATGAATAAGGATGAAAGAATTTAAAGTTAAATAACAAAGATTGAGGCTGCCGAACCGACAACCCCAACCTTTCAATTATTATAACATTCAGTCTTTCAATTATTTATAAATCGGACCGTAAGTCGCACAGGCACGGTAATCGGCACCCTCTTTGTTTGCACCAAAAGCAGACCAGACACTTGGCCTGAAAATCTGATCTTCGGCTACATTGTGCATATTTACCGGAATCCTCAGGATCGAAGCCAATGTAATCAGGTCGGCACCAATGTGACCATAGGAGATCGCCCCATGATTGGCACCCCAGTTGGCCATCACACTGTAAACATCCTTAAAGGCATCGGAACTGTTGAGGCGTGGGACGAACCATGTAGTTGGCCATGTTGGATTGGTACGGACATCCAAAGTCGTATGGACATCTTCAGGCAATTCAACTGTCCAACCTTCGGCAATCTGAAGTACCGGACCAAGACCTTTTACAAGGTTCACACGCGACATTGTAACCGGCATTTGTCCGGCAGTTTTGAACAAGGAAGAATAACCGCCGCCACGGAAGTAACCCAAATCGGCAGGGCACCAGCTTGTATTGGCCAAACAATCAGCAGCTTCCTGTTCGCTTATTTCGTAGAAAGGTTTCATCACAGGATTTCCTTCTGCATCTTTCTGACGGGCAGTGGCATCAAGGGTGGTAGAACCCGAATTGATCAGGTGGATAATCCCGTCCTTTGCCAATCCGGTCAGCTCGATTCCGGTTACCCTTTTCACAGCTTCCGGGCTCCAATAGGTACGCACATCGGAGAAAATCTGAGCGGTGTTGGTGAGCAAATGGCCAAACAACATTGCCACGCCATTTAAACTATCGTTTTCAGTCGCAAATACATACGCTTCCCTGATTCCGTTCCAGTCGAACGAAGAGTTCAGAATCGCTTCGGTAAAGTCGGCATTTGGATAATAATCGGTCCATTGACGCTGTCCCTGGAAACCACCTACAATGGCATTGTGTCCTTTTGCCTCTTCGCCGAAACCAAGTTCTTTCAACCGTGGATTGCCAACCATCAGATCGCGGCAGATCAACGTCATCTTGATCACAATTTCCCATTCCCAATCTTTACGGGCACGGTCAGATTGTTTTTCAGGATCGTTCCAATCTTCGCCTTCTTTGCAATTTTCTTTCGACCATGCCAAAGCTTTTGCATATTCCTCCGGATCGAAAATCCCCTGATCAATACGACGCTTTACTTCGACCGAATCAACGAATTCTGTCCTCATCCCAAGATATTCCTGGAAAAAGTCAGGATTAACCAGCGACTCGGCAATCCCCATAGAGGTGTAACCATTTGATAGATAGGACTTATTTTTCATCCTTGCTGAAGCCAAT
>JBAXWR010000229.1:0-11750 GCA_037128295.1 Mariniphaga sp. | reverse complement strand
TTGGTAAAGCATATTGCTGAATTGGAGACTTTGTTGGCAAGCAATAATGAACGTTTCGACCAGTTTTCCGTATCTACGGGAATTTGGATCTGGGAGGTAAATCCTTTGGGGTTATTTACCTATGTGAGCCATATGGTAGAATCGATTCTTGGCTATAAAGCAGAAGAATTGATTGGGAAAAAGAGTTTTTATGATCTTTATGATCCAGTAATAAAAGATAGGCTTAAAGCCGAAGCCTTTGAGGTTTTTTCGCAAAAACGCACTCTCATCGATTTTGAAAACCAAAACTTACACAGGAATGGTCGGATTATCATCCTGGAAACCAATGGATCACCAATTCTGGACAAAAATGGGACCCACATTGGTTACCGATGTGCAAATCGGGATATTACTCAAAGTAGAAAGGATCTTGATAATCTCCACAAACTAAATCGCTTATATTCGGTGATCAGCCATGTAAACCGGGCAATTACCGGAATTAAGGATAAAAAAAAGCTTTATGAAGAAATTTGTAGGGTTGCTGTGAAATATGGAAATTTCAGGATGGCCTGGATCGGATTGGTCAATGAAGAAACCCAAACAATCAAACCATTTGCCCATGCAGGATTCGAGGAGGGCTATCTATCTGTTATTAAGCCTATCTCAGTGAGCGATTCGCCAGAGGGAAGAGGCCCAAGCGGAAGTGCAATTCGGGAGGGAAGACATTTTATATGCAGTGATTTCGAAACAGATCCACTTGTTGCTCCCTGGCGGTACGAAGCATTAAGACGCGGATACCGTTCATCAATTGCCTTGCCGATCAAAGAGTCAGGAAAAGTGATTGGTGCCTTCACCATCTATGCCCCAAGCCCCCGTTTCTTCGATGAGCCGGAAGTTGAATTGTTGTTTGAAGTAGCAAGTGATATCAGTTTTGCCATTGATACCATCGAATTGGAACAACAACATGAGCAAACAAGGCTTGAATTGATCAACAGTGAGCAGAAATACAGGATGCTTACCGAGAATATGAAAGATGTGGTTTGGATTGCAGATGCCAAAACCTTATGTTACACCTATTTGGGACCTTCCATCGAAAAACTGCTGGGATACAAGGTGGAAGAAATGCTTGGTGTACCTTTGGATGTAAATCAGTTTGCCGGTAAAGAAGGTAACTTGGGTAAATTGTTCAATAAGAGATTCATAGACTTTAAAAGTACGGCGCAAAACTCAGAAATAAAATATTATACAGATGAATCCACTTTGTTACGAAAAGACGGGACTTTAGTCTATACTGAAGTAACTACCCATTTTAAGTATAACACATTAAGTGGCAGTGCCGAAATACATGGATTGACACATGATATCCATGAGCGTAAGCAATTGAGAGAACATGAACTTGAAACAAAGAACCGTTTTGCCGAAATATTTGATAGCATTACAGATGGTTTTATCGCCTTCGATTCAAAGATGAACTACACTTTCCTTAATAAGCGAGGAGCTGCATTGCTGGGTTATCTACCATCCGATCTTTTAGGTAAGAATTATTGGCTTGAATTTCCGGAAGCAAAAGGAACACCTTTTGCCAATGCCTATTTGCAGGTATTGGAAACCAGAACCCCTTACACCGTTGATGATTATTATGCACCGTGGGACCGTTGGTTCGAAAACCGGATCTATCCTACAACTGAAGGCATAGCAGTTTATTTTAGCGAGACAACCGAGCGGAAAAAAGCGGAAAAATTGATCATTGAAACATCCGAAAAGTTAAAACGTGCGCAACACATGGCAAATGTTGGCAGTTGGGAAGCCAATCTAGTTTCAGGACAGGTGATTTGTTCAGAAGAAATGTACCGGATCATGGGAATTAAGATTGGGACAGATTTAAAAATTGAGGATATTACCAATCGGTTTGCCCCTGGTGAATCGGATCGGTTCTATAGTAATACACTGAAATCCAGGGAAAATAATACCAACCATAAGGCAATTTACCGCATTATCAGAGCTGATGGTAAAGAGCGTTACATACACCATGAAGATGAAACCCAAAAGGACGAACAAGGTCGTGCAATATTGGTTTTTGGTACTTCACAGGACATTACAGACAGAATATTGGCAGAAGAAGAGACTCTTCAAACCAAGAACCAGTTCCAGGCCATGTTCGAACATTCGCCAATGGGAATCGCCCTTGTTGAAACTCAAACAGGTGTAATTATGGAGGCCAACCTGATGTTTTTAAAAATTATTGGCCGATCAACGGACAAGCTAAACTCCGTGAATTGGATGGAAATCACCCATCCGGAGGATCTTCAAATTGGTATGGCCCAGATGGAACTTTTGAAATCAAAAAAACTATCTGGATATAAATTGGTCAAGCGGTACTGTAAACCTGATGGCACCATCGTTTGGGTCAATATGATAGTTGCGGCAATTCAGAATGATGACCAATCAACGAAAAGGCATCTGGCAATGATTGAGGATATTACAGATAAAAAAGCCAACGAGGACCAGGTATTGGTTCTTTCGCAGGCCGTTGAACAAAGCCCGGTCTCAGTTGTCATTACCGACACAAACGGGAATATTGAATATGTCAATGAAAAATTCAGTAAAATTACAGGATATAGTCTTGAAGAAGCCATTGGAAATAATCCGCGGATATTAAAATCTGACACAAAAAGTTCACACGAATATAGCAATTTGTGGGGGACGATTACTTCAGGGCAGGAATGGCGAGGTGAGTTCCTGAATGTAAAAAAGAATGGCGAAACGTATTCCGAATCGGCCACTATTTCTCCGATAACCGATGACGATGGTAAGATTGTCCATTTCCTTGCCGTAAAAGAAGATATAACTGAACAAAAAAAGGTTACAGCTCAGTTAAAAACATTAAGTGCTGTTGTTGAACAAAGCCCATTAATGATCATTATTACCGGAGCGGATCGAAAAATTGAATATGCCAATTCGACTTTTATTAATTTTGTACAGTATTCATTAGAAGGAATAAAGGGGAAAACTCCCTGGATTTTTAATCCCAAACATTTACATCACGATTCCTTCAACCAAATGTGGGAAGTGCTCAATGAAGGTAATGTTTGGCAATCAGATTCTACGAACCGGAAGAAGGACGGAACAATATTCTGGGAACAGGTTGTTGTGTTCCCGTTACTCGACAACATTGGTTCGATTCGTAATTTCATCATTATTTCAAGCGATATCACGGAGAAGAAACAGCTTCTCGATGAATTGATTACTGCTAAGCAGAAAGCAGAGGAAAGCAATCAGTTAAAAACAGCCTTTATCAACAATATCTCCCACGAAATCCGGACTCCGCTCAATGGCATTCTTGGCTTTGGCGACCTGATTTCCCAACCTGACATTACAGAAGTTGAACGAGCTGAATATCTGCACGTTTTGCAGAAAAGTACCGACAGGTTGATACAAACAGTCACAGACTACATGGATATTTCAAAAATTGTAACCGGTAATATGGAGGTCAACAAAAGCGATTTTGATATTAGGGAATTTTTTGAGGAACTTTTGTATCAAACCAGGAAACTAAGCTCCAAAAAGATTATTGAGTTTATAATTGAATTGCCGCAAACTGAAAACTCCCTGATTGTATTCTCCGACAGATTTCTGATCAGTAAAGCAATGCTTCATCTTTTAAGCAACGCCGAAAAATTCACGCACCATGGCAGCATTACATTTGGATATCATAGATTAACAAATTGGATTGAATTTTTCGTAAAAGACACTGGTGTAGGTATTGCCGAAGACAAACTATTTGTCATTTTTAATGCTTATTTGCAGGAAGATATCTCAACGACAAGAGGTTATGAGGGTAGTGGCCTTGGATTGGCCATTGTAAAGGGAATCGCCAATTTGCTTGATGGCAAAACCTGGGCAGAATCAGTAAAAGGGGAAGGAGCAGAGTTCCATTTGTCAATTCCATGTCTTACAACTATTTGTAGCGGTAAACCCAAGGAGGAATCTACATTGACAATAGAAAAGGAGATTTCTAAAAACCGAATTATCCTGATTGCTGAAGATGTTGAAACCAATTATGAATTTCTAAAATACCTTTTGGATCATGCAGGGTATGAAACATTACATGCGATGGATGGTGAAAGGGCCGTTGAGTTTTGTAAGCGTAATGAAAAAATTGGTCTTATCCTTATGGATATAAAGATGCCAGTAATGGATGGTATTGAAGCAACGCGCCAGATCAAACAATTTCGGACCAAATTACCAATTATTGCCATAACAGCTTTTGCACAAACTGTTGAGGAAAATCAGATGCGGGAAGCCGGATGTGATGATGTCCTTGCCAAACCGTTCAGGAAAGAGGAACTGCTGTTTAAAATATCTAAATATATAAAAGGATTCTCAGATACTGAACATAAAGATTAACAACTATTCCGAAATGAATACTGAAACTGAAAAACGAATTGATGAAAACACTGCCTATCTGAGAGCTATTATGGAATCCATGCTGCGTCTTGTAAATTTCTCGATTTCTTATTCCCTTGATGAATTGCTCGAAGAAATACTTAATGAGGCAGAGATGCTCACAGGCAGTTCAATTGCGTTTGTCCATTTTATCGATGAAAATCAGGAGCATCTAATGCTACAGAACTGGTCGAAAAGGACAAAGGCGGAATTTTGTAAAGCTGTCGGGAAGGGCTCCCATTATCCAATATCACAGGCTGGAGTCTGGGTTGATTGTATTAAGCAAAGGAAACCGGTCATACATAATGATTATGCTTCATTGCCTCATTGCAAAGGTTTGCCAGAGGGTCATGCAATTGTAATCAGGGAATTGGTAGTTCCTGTTTTCCAAAGTGAAAGAATCGTTGCAGTATTGGGAGTCGGCAATAAAATAACCGATTATCACCAGCAAGACGTTGAAACCCTGAACTTGCTTGCAAACCTTGCGTGGGAAATTGCCGGGCGAAAACGTACTGAAGAGGCTTTACGTGATAGCGAAGCCCATTTCCATAAAATTTTCGATACTTCCCCCGTTGGAATGGTTCTTACTACTTTTGATTTCAAAATTATTCAGGTCAATCCTGCATTTTGCAAATTTCTTGGTTATTCCGAAACGGAATTAAAAGAGTTCACGATAAAAGATATTACCCATCCTGACGATTTTAATTCAGATATAAATGGGATCAAAAAACTACTATCTGCTGAGTCAGACGTTTATAAAACAGAGAAAAGGTACATCAGTAAAGACAATGAAGTCGAGTGGGGCAACCTGAATGTCACTGTTATCAAAAATTCTTTAGGTGAATTTATGTATTTACTGGCGATGATAGAGAATATTACCAGCAAAAAGGTTAGTGAAAAAATCTTACGTGAGAGTGAAGCACGTTTAAGGGAACTCAATGCCACAAAGGACAAATTTTTCTCTATTATCTCTCACGACCTTAAAAGCCCATTTAGTGCAATAATGGGGTTTAGTGAACTTCTATCCATTCAGATGGACGAAAAAGATTACGAAGGGATTGAGGAGTATGCCAAAATCATCAAAGACTCATCACAGCGAGCGATGTCTTTGTTAACGAATTTATTATTATGGGCCCGTTCACAGACCAGTGGAATGAACTTCCAGCCAGAATATGTTGAATTGGTATCTTTGATCAACGGGATCGTTGAATTGGCCAATGATTCAGCAAAGCAAAAATCGATAAAAATATCAAAAACGATGCCGCATAATATGATTGGTTTCGTTGATAAAGAAATGATTGGAACAATATTGCGAAACCTGATTTCAAATGCCATAAAGTTCACTAATGACAACGGGGCAATACTTGTCGAAGCACATAAAAATTCGAAGGAGATTAGCGTTAGTGTTTCAGATAACGGCGTCGGGATCCCTGGAAAGACCATTGAGAAATTGTTCTGTCTGGATCAGAACCTTTCTACCAAAGGTACGAAGAATGAAACAGGAACTGGTCTTGGATTAATCTTGTGTAAGGAGTTTGTCGAAAAACATGGTGGAAAGATTTATGCAGAAAGTGAAATAGGACTAGGAAGTAAGTTCACTTTTACTGTTCCGAATATTTAAAGTGGCCTAAAAAAAAATTCCATGAAAGAGGAAAAAAAAGACTCAACTAATTACTTGAAGAATTTAGAGAGTTTAAAGAAGGAGAGCAATGAAAAGTTCAGGTTTCTTGGTGATCTAACCAATGAATTAATTGGTTTGCAAGATGTTGAAAAAATATACCATCATATTGTCAGAAGTTTGGAAAAGCTTTATCCGGATACTGTAATTCTTTATAATTCAATTGATGAGAATGAAATAGAATTAAAGCTGGAAACGATTGCTGGAATTGACTCTTCCCTTTTGAAGAAAGCCCTTTCGATTATAGGATTTAATCCGATTGGCAAAAAATTTAAGCTAATCACAGTGCATCAGAAATATTACAAGTCTGGCGAGTTTGTTGAGTTTGCAGGGGGATTAGCCGATTTCGCCGGTACGGAATTCCCCTCAATTGCCGCACGTGCTATCGAAAGATTAATAGGACTTTACAAGATCTATACTATCGGGATAAAAAAAGATGAGAAGTTACTGGGGGCAATACACTTTTTCACTTTTAATCATAAAGTGATCGATGACAGTAGTTTTATTGAAATCCTTGTCAAACAAGCTGGGATAATACTTGAGAAAAGATTTACCGAAATGGCTTTGCTGGAAAGCGAAACCACGTTCAGATCGTTGTTTGATAAAGCCCCTCTTGGAATTGCTTACCACCGGATGATTTATGACAAAACAGGAAAGCCAGTTGATTATTATTTTATTGAAGCCAATCAATCCTATCAGATACTTACCGGGGTGAATCCTGTAGGTAAATTGGCGACCGAAGCTTTCCCCGGAATTGAAAACGACCCCTTCGATTGGATAGGTACATTTGGCAAAGTTGCCAAAACCGGACAGGAGATCAGGTTTCAACAATTTCTTCAACCCAATCAGAGGTGGTACGATTGTGTGGGTTACCAATACAAACCCGATCATTTTGTTGCTGCATTTTTTGAAATAACTGACAAGAAACAAATAGAGGATGCTTTTAAAGATATCTCAAGTGGGCTTTCAGTATTGAATGAAGCGACTGCCGGTTTTTCGGACCGACAGGCAATAACGGTTTTTTATTCCGAAGTTGTACGTAAACTCAAAGCTATAACCGGAGGAATGACTTCAACATTAAGCATTTATAATCCTTCTGATAAAAACCTGTATGTAAAGTATGCAGATTTTGAACCAGGAGTGGTTAACGGATTAATTCAGGCCTTGGGTGGTAAGAAGGTCACGGAGGTAGGGTTTCCCGTGAGCGATGAATGGTATCGGCAGTTGTCGGTAAAACCAATTTCTTATTACAGCACCCTCACCGAAGCCACTTTTGGCGTTGTTCCAAAGATTGCAGGGGCAATTTTGCAAAAAATACAGGGAATTGACCGGTTTTTAGGTATTGCATATTTTCTCGACAATGAACTTTATGGAGCATCCATGGTTGCATTTCGTTCCAATGTTCCTGATCCCCCTGACGAATTGATACACTCATATGCACATATGGTTGCAATGGGGTTAAGTAAGACAAGAGCTGAAGAACAATTGCGTCAAAATGAAGAAAAATACAGAAATATTTTCGAGAATGTCCAGGACGTTTATTACGAAGCATCGTTGGATGGAACCATTTTGGAGGTCAGTCCGTCCATCCAGATTCTTTCGGAGGGTCTATATACACGGAAAGACGTTATTGGCAGATCGATGAATGAGTTCTATGAAAATATCGAGCAAAGGAATTTGTTAATTTCTGCTTTACTTGAGCACGGAAGGGTTACCGATTATGAATTGACTTTTAAAGTTCGTGACAACCATGTTATTCCATGTTACATCACCTCAAAACTTGGTTACGACAACCAGGGCCGCCCGGAAAAAATAATTGGAAGTATGCACAACATTTCCGAACGCAAACGTTCTGAAAATGCCCTGCGCAAAAGTGAGCAGAATTTACAGACTTTATTTGATACAATTGCGGAAGGAGTTGCATTAAACGAGATTGTTTATGATCTTAACAATGAGATGATCGATTATAGGATATTACAGGTTAATAAGTCATTCTATAAACTTGCAGGGGTTAATCAGGAACAGGTCATCGGCAACCTTGCCTCTATACTCTATGGCATGCAACCAGAAATGATCCGGTCCTTTTGGTTGGAACATCGGTTTTCAACTACCACGATTACTTCTGAAATGAATAGCCCCAGAGGCAATCGGTGGTTTATTATTTCTACCTCTCCATTTTTGGATGGTAAATTTGTTACTACATTTTCTGACATTACTGAACGTAAATTGGCAGAGATCGAGCTTATTAAGGCAAAGGCAAAAGCCGAAGAGAGCGACCGTTTAAAAACTGCTTTTATCGCTACGATGAACCACGAGTTGCGCACACCGCTTAACCTAATCCTTGGGTTCAGCGAATTAATCAAGTCGGGGGTAGCTCCCGATGAGTACCAGAAATTTGCAGCAATTATCTATGATAGTGGGAAAAAACTTCATTCAATGATAGAAGAGGTATTTGACCTGGCACTCGTCGAGCATGATAGTGTTAAGGTCCGGTTACAAACATACAATTTGATTGACCATTTCATTGAAAATAAATCCTCACTTGATGAGCTTTTGATCAATTCTGGTAAAAACGATCAAATAAAGCTCATATTTAAACCGGACACCCAAAAGTTATCAGGTTTTGTTACAGCCGATCGGAGTAAGATCAACCAGGTTCTGACAGCTTTTTTTAAAAATGCTGTCAAATTCACACATACAGGGACTATTGAATTTGGTTATCGTATTGAGGATAAGACAAACATTTCTTTCTATGTGAAAGATTCTGGAATTGGTATCCCAAAAGAGCAACAAATCATTATCTTCGAACTTTTTAGAAAGGGTGAAGAGTCTAACTCCAATGGTTATGGTGGTATTGGCATTGGATTGGCAATTGCACAGAAAATAGCGAAAATACTGAATGGGAATTTATCAGTTGAGTCATCCATTGGTGTTGGAAGCATATTTACCTTAACAATTCCGGTAGAGATTTCTGATCGGAAAAATTACTAAATGAGAGCCTATAAATTGATTTTTTTTAAAATCTAATTGTACTTTTGGGATAGATGAATTTACAAAGCTGTCTATTAATTTTATGTTGTTCCCTTTTGGTAAAAATGGGAATTGCCCAGCCTTTTCCAGAGCAGGGATCTCCTTTCATGCACACCTGGGTACCAAAGGATTATCATGGGAATGCCCAGATCTGGAGTTGTACCCAGGATAAACGAGGCGTAATGTATTTTGGTGATAGTCAACAAGTTATAGAATTCGATGGGAAGATGTGGAAAACCATTCCCACAACAAATAATTCAGCGGTCAAATCACTTGGAGTTGACAGCCTTGGCCGGGTTTATGTAGGTGCTGTCAACGAATTCGGCTACCTTGAGCCAAATCAGGCAGGCCGGTTGCATTATCAGTCCTTAGCACAACAATTACTGGAAAAGGATCGTAAATTTCTCGATATCCATAAAATCTTTGTTACTCCAAAAGCTGTATATTTTGTTTCATTCAGAAACCTTTTCAAATATGAAAATAATAAAGTAACTGCAACGAATGTCAATTTAAAATCTTTATGTGGATTCGAGGCAAATGGAAAGATCTATCTTACTCATCGCACCAAAGGAGTCTGCCTGTTAAACGACACAGCTCTTGTTCAATTAAAAAACTTAGAGAACTTTTCAACCGGAATTTCTTTTACGGGAAATAAACTATTATTGTCGGATATTGCAGGAGAGATGTGTTTGTACAATTTAGCGACTTCAGAACTCGAAAAATTCACAACTCCAGCTGCTAATTACTTTAAAACCCATCTGGTCTACACTTTAACCAGAATCGATAATGATAAATTTGCCGTAGCTACCAAAACTGGGGGAATTGTTATTTTATCAAATAATGGTGATATTGTTCAGGTCATCAATCAGGAGAGGGGTCTTTTTGCTGGTCAGGTTTATTCCATGTACCTCGACAACACAAAAAATCTTTGGGCGGGAATGTCAAAGGGAATTGCCAAAACAGACATTAACTTTCCGGTTTTAAAGTTCGATTATCGCCAGAATGTTAACGAGTATGTCCTTACAACACTAAAGCATAACAGCCGAAGATACATTGGTAATCTGGAAGGTGTATTTTACCTGCCTGATTTCAGGATCAATCCAAAAGGCGATATTCAGAAATTCTGTAAAATCAACAATTATTCTGGTAGTTGCTGGGATTTGCAATTGTACAATGGACTTCTGTTCGGTGTTGGCAATTCAGGAATATGGGTTTTTAAAGATACGAGTGCAAGGATGATTTCGGAACCGCGAACCAACTTTGGGGCTTATTGTATTGGAATGAGTAAAAAGTTCCCTGACCTGCTTTTTATAGGGATGAATGGACAGCTTGAGTACTTTCGAATTAATAATAGTTTTGAATATAAAGAGATAAAAATTCTTGAGAATTTTGTATTCCCTGAAATAAAGGAAAAAATCAAGAAGATTACCTCTGATAAGGATGGAAACATTTGGGCGACAACAGGTAACGAAGGGATTTATTATATCTGTTTCCCTGATGGGAATATCAAAAATTATAAAGTTACCCTTTTGGGAAAACGCAATGGTTTGGAGAGCCTACTTGAACCTCAGGCTTTTAATATCAATGACACCATAATGATCGGATCCGAAAATGGTATCTATAAACCAGTATTCCCTGAAGTCAATGATGCTCCTGATTCCCTTATTCGATTAATTAAAAAACCCTTATTCGGGAAAACCTTAAATGAAAGTATTGGCCAGGTTTTAAAAATTGAAGAAAACAAATATTTGCTGAAAGGAGCTTCCATTTACATGGCAACTGCAGATGGAAATGGTTATAAATATGATTCCTGTGGTTTTAAAAGGCTGAAAGATTCTTATCAAATCTATCTTGCCAGTGTTGGAAGCGATAAAAACATTAGTTTTTGTACTGATATCGCTTATCTTTATTATAATACAGCAGCTTCAAGGGACTTTAAAAAGAAATTCAATGTTGTTATCAGAAAGGTGAAGATTGGGAAGGATTCCACCTTATTTGACGGCACATTTTATTCTGAAATGAATGTTTTTAAAACTGTAGCAATCAGCCAACCCTCTTCATTCAAACCGACCATAGACTACAAAAACAATTCTGTGACTTTCCAGTTTGCCGGGCTTTTTTACGAAGAACCGGAATCAACAGTTTACAGTTATAAGCTGGAAGGTTTTGAAAGGGATTGGAGCTTATGGTCCAAAGAGAGTAAGGCCGTGTTTACAAACCTGCCAGAAGGAAATTACAATTTCAGGGTAAAGGCCGTAAATGTTTATGGTGCGGAGGGTAATCTTTGCGAATACAGTTTTGTTATCCTGCCACCATGGTACCGAGAATGGTGGGCATTTACCGTTTATGTGATTTTGTTTATAGTTTTTACTTCGCTCGTAACTTATGCCTATACCAGAAGGTTGATCCGTCAAAAGAAATTCCTGGAAAGGTTGATAAAGGATTTGAAAATCGAGATGATGGAGCGAAAACAAGCAGAAATCCAACTAATTGCAATGAAGGAAAAGGCAGAAGAGAGCAATCGTCTGAAAACTGCTTTTTTGGCAATGATGAACCATGAACGCCGTACCCCGCTTAATCATATCCTTGGTTTTAGTGAATTGATCATGTCGGGGGT
>JBAXWR010000228.1:0-11838 GCA_037128295.1 Mariniphaga sp. | reverse complement strand
TTACCGATGATGAAGAATTGCTGAACTATGTCAACCAGTTGCTTAACAACAATGATGAGCAGAGAACCTACCAACTTTCTGATTTTGAAAGAACTCTGATAGCAGAAAGTAAAGCTGATTATTTATTAGGAAAGACTATTTCAAATGAAGAGGTATTTAACCAGAATGAAAAATGGCTCGGAAAATAGTCTGGACCCAAAGGGCAAACATTATATTTACAAAATTACTCGAATATTACATTCTGCGAAATAAGTCAAAAGAATATAGTAGAAAGCTTAATAAGGAGATTAATTCCTACCTGGTTATCATAGGAAAACAACCTTTTCTTGGAATGAAAACAAACGAAGAAGGAATCTATGTAATCGTAAAAGGTAATTTTAAAATATACTATCAAATAGAACCAGATTCTTTAGTTATAATTCTCATCTGGGATTGTCGTCAAAATCCGGAGACGATAAACCTAAAATCTAATTTATAACAGGTTCATCTGACATTCAAACTGAGGACGAAATGATCTAAATTGTGGATTGCACTACAAAGTTTAAAAAGTTGTAGAAACACCACAAACAACACAACATCACTTTTCCCCTCAGAACTTGTCATTATGCAGAGCATTTTTGTAGCTCTTACGAAATTTTGAAGTCTGATTGATTGCACCAACAATTTGGTCTGGCATTATCATTGTTCAGGCAAAAAGTGCCGACAGGCACGGCTTATATTGTAACAATGGAATTCATTCCGTTGCCATCCTATGAAACACATTGCCAAAAACAATGTTCCGGACTGTGCTTCAAACATGGGATTGCCACACTCGCATTCTGATACTGCAAACCATTGAATACCAATGCGCTCGTTCGCAATGACAACTTCTGGGAGGGAGATCGTCCTAAACTATTAAGTGCTAACCATTTTGTTCTGCACTTTTCCCAAGGCGCTGCCATTGGGCCAGAGTATGCAGCCACTGCGTGGCGGGGATACTGATGGGATTGTGACATTGCTCCATAAAGATAATCCTTTCTCCAAAATCCTGGAACATTCAGCATTTTGGAGGTTGGTCTAAATCCCGGCACGCTCAACAAGCTGAATCGAAGACCAGCGAAGCTAAAGCCTGGCATACGCTAGCCCAACGGCAACGCCTTGGGAAACGATAAACCAACAACCCAATGGCAACGCCTTAGGACAACAAGCAAAATTGTGGATTGCGCCACAAAGTTTCAAAAGTTGTAGGAACACCACAAACAACTTTATCGCATTTTCACACTTAAGACCTGTCATTGCGCGGGAGGGAGGGAAAGAACAAACTAAGCCCGGCGATTTGCCGGGCTTAGTTTATTGATTTGATGATTTTCCAAAAACAATTGTTTAATTAACTTAATTTTGGTTGTGTATAGATCAGCTTCAATTAATGTTGATTTCCAAAGCAGTTACAGTGCTGTTATTTGATCCATCGACACAAATTACTTTTAAATTGTATTTCCCAGGTGTTAAAAAGGTTGTTGCAGTATTTTAAAGTACTACAATATCACATAGATTGATTTCTTGCTGTATTGACCTATTTTAAAGCTTATTCTGATTTTAAATAAATTATGGGAACAGACGTAAGAATAATTATAAAAAATTAAACCTTAGTCCCTTGCAAAATCAAAATATAATTGGTACAATTGCAAAAATATTTTTTGAGGTATAAAAATAATTGTGAAACAACAAAATAAATTGGCAACAGTATGGAAATATTTAAGAAAAAATATAGGCCCTCAAATTATTTGTGAGAAATAAAAACCCTAAAACTGCATATTTATGCCAATTTGTCGTGCATTGTGCAAGTGTGCTACATATTTATGAGTTAGATCAAACGCATAATAAAACCTTTAAACACTATGATTTTGGACATCTGCATACTTTTCATAGGATTTACTTATTTTTTGATTCAAAAATCAGGGAAGCCGAAAACTATAAGAGTAGGCATTAATACATAAAATGGATTTAAGATTATGGCTAACTATAACAATGATAGACGCAGTACTTGTTACGAAATCTATAATGAAACTGGAAGGAAAACATTATTTTCAAGTATTAAAGTGCTTTTAAACACCAAATTTTTCACACGCATCACAATATTGCTTATTTTGTTTTATCCGAATAGCATATTGTTTTCCCAAATCAATCCAATTAAATCTGACAGCCTAAAAACCAACATAGAAATAAATTCTTCAATAGCAAATGTAGTACAAACAGAACAGGATATGAATCCTATTGAATTATCTCCGAGTAATTTTTTAAACCAAACTAGTTTTTGGCTTACTATTGTGATTGTTTTTTTCGGGCTACTAATTATAATCATAACTGTGATAGCTCTCCACAGGAAATTAATTTCACTTAAATCAAGCGAATATTTAAGATTAGTTTCGATTATACTAATTATTACAGCATCCCTTATACTTATTGTAGCGGGATACAGCAATAATCAAACTGCACCTGTTTTTGGTTTATTAGGAACCGTAGCCGGTTATATATTAGGGAAAAGCGATTCAAAAAATGAAATTCTAACAAAATAGGGTAATGTCGATATACATTATTTAAATAGATAACAGAAAACAAAGATATTATTATGAAAAGCTTATTAAGTTTAATGTTTTTTTGCTTATGGATCAATTTGACAATTGCACAGCCAAATTCATTTACACAGGACAAACCTAACCATTATCAACCACCCGCTTTTACTGTTTTACTCGTCAACTCTGCAAATGCACAAATAGTGTTTGAAATTAGCAATGACAATATTAAATGGGTTAAGTATAAAATTAAAGCCAATATTAGCGTTTATTATGAAATGAAAAAACATAAAGATGGTAATGAAGTGATTCCTGTAAACACATTTGTTAGACTCAACTTCAATAATAATAATATTATTCAGCTTTTTGAACAAAAAACATACCAATTGAACAAAAAAAATGAAGGTTGGATAATTAAAGAAATAAAATGGTAAAATCAACATGTGTATTAATATTTGTAATATTTGCCTCATTCAAATTTGCTTATACTCAGGGGAGCGAAAGTGCCGGCAAAAAAGATAAGAGACAGCGGGCGGGCTATTATTCTCCCGAAAAATTGCAACCTATGGAATCTGATGAATCCACAACAAATACAGAGCATCGTATTCCAATAGTAGATAAAATAAATAGTAATTTGATTGTATTTCCGATCAAATTTCATTTTAATACAAACAATATTAATGATAAAGAAAATGATCAAACAGTTAAAGCTTTATCAAGACTCAACAACTTTTTTAAACCCATTAATATTCAGTTTGAATTAAATGGGAAAGTAAATTTGATAAATGATAGTCTTTATTATAATTTTTCTGAGAGTAAGGCTGAGAGTTTTTTTGATAAATACAATTATGCTGATAATGTAATTAATGTATATATATTTCAACGAGTTAAAGACATAAATAAGAATTTTATTGGTGGATATTCAAATTTCCCTTGGGATAAAGGTAGATTTATCGTTTTAAATGAAACTGCATTTCTGGATTCTAGTTCTTTGGCGCATGAGATAGGACATTCTTTTGGATTATTTCACACACATGAAACATTTGGTAAATCAGACAAAACAGTGGAGTTAGTGAACGGAACTAACTGTAAAACAGCTG
The DNA here is from genome assembly GCA_037128295.1 of Mariniphaga sp. GTDB lineage: Bacteria > Bacteroidota > Bacteroidia > Bacteroidales > Prolixibacteraceae > JAAFHB01. The sequence goes on along the minus strand of JBAXWR010000228.1, from coordinate 8,186 downwards.
GCGATTGCTTATGCGACACTCCAGCTGATCCTGGCCTCCCTGGTCAAGTTATAAATGATAAATATGTGGGTACAGAAAGGGACATTAATGGTCAGATTTATAACCCTGAAATTCATAACATTATGTCGTATGCAGAACCTGATAAAAGATATGAATTTACACAGGGTCAATTTAATATTATAAGATATTTTGCAGTTACTAAACCACTCAATTTATTAAAAAAATCTACTTCATTTATAAATCTGTCGGAAAAATGGAAGGTTAAAGACAAATTAGATGCTTTCTATGCTTCAAACGGGCATCCGACCGATAAAATTGTTGTGTTTTTTTTTAAAGATGATATTTTGTGGTGTACCAGAATGAAAAATGAAATGGAAACGGATACAATAATTAGTAATTATTTTTCAAAAGACTTTACTTTTATATTATATGATGTAGTTCATAATCAAACTAAAAGAGGCGATTTTCTTGGTAATCAGACATGGATAAAACGAGAAAATGATCCGGTATTTGCTTACATATTATTTTATTTATCACCCCAAATTGTGAATTATCCATCGATTGCAATTCTTGATTTAAACAAATATAATGCTTTAATATCTATAATTTGTGGCTATCAAAAACCCAGCGAACTAGCTTTAATTCTAAAAAAATCAATTTTATGATACAATATAAAACTTTTATTTTCATTATAATAGTGCTTTTAATGATTTCTTGTTCAGCACCAACTAGATTTTTAACAACAACAGAAGCTACAAAATCGAGTTGGTTTAACCAGGGATTTCGTAAAGGACATAATGAGGGCTATAAAACAGGTGAATTGCTTGGTTATAAAAATGGTTATAGAAAAGGTAAACAAGTTGGATATATTGATGGGGAGTCTACTGGAATAATAAAAGGTACGGATTATGTAATTAATTCATATAAAAAGGACTCATTGGATGTAATTAAACATCCTTCAATGTTAAATAGGTGGATTGAAAATTATGAGGAAAATGTAAAAAATAAAAGTAGAATTGAAAACAATTTTATACAAAAAGGTTTTCAAACTGCAAAGGATTCTGTAATGATTCTTGCTTATAAGGCTGGCTATGATTTTGCCTATAATAAAATAGATTCCATACGCTTAATGCAAAGTCAGTCGGTAAAATTAATTCCATATAATTTAAAACCTATTATTTCATATGAGGGCATAGTTGAAGATTTATCTAAAGTAAGTTTAGAATATCCACATTCAGATTTAATTTTATTTAGTAATTTAGTCGAACGTATTCACAATAGTGCACTCGATTATATCGCAATTCGATTAAATTTGGATTCAATTGCTACTAAAGATATGTATTATGAATATAAAAGGATTCATCAGGATTTAGCATTATTATATTTTGAAAAATATCTGGAAATATATAATTCTGTTAATGCTAAATACAATACTTCATTTTATAATTTTAAATTATATTATTCTGTTGAAATATTTGTAGATATAATAAATTCTGGTATCTGTTCTGTAGCCGATGTTGTTCTAACGTACGCTAAAAAAAATTCTCAATTTGCAGCAATATCCGGTTTGCATATTTTGGGTAATGTTTGCCAAATTTTGATTGATGAAGTCCTAAAAGAATTTGAAGACAACCTTAAAAAGGTAACGTTAAAAAATGAATATAATTCCATAATTCCAGCATTAACAATTTCTACTAAAAATGTTTTAAGTCCTTTAATTATTGAAAATCGAAAATTCACAAAAACTGTTTTAGAAAATATTAAATTGTCAAAAAATTATTCCGTTGATATAACTATGGAAATAGAAACATTTTATTCCGTAGGTATTGATACATCTAGTTTAGTTATAAGTGTTAATCATTTAGATCAGAATTTCATAATCGATATTCCTAATAAACCTATACTGTTAGGGATTAATCACCAAAGTTATAAGGTAACAAATATATTAAATAAATTTAATTTCATTAAAACGATTAATAAAAGTAGATATATTTATAGCATGTTTCATTCATTACCATTTATTATCTTTAAAAATAAAAATCATAGTATTGATGAATCATTATATATGACTATAAATAGTAATACTTTTAACGAGATATTTAATAAATCCATAACAAAAGCTGATGAAATAGTTATAGACCAAGATTTTAAAAGCTCCAATAATGAAAATATAAGTGGAATAATTAAAAACGCTTTTGAGCCTGCATTAGCATTACCAAGCTCTTGTTACAATGTATATATGAAATTTGCTGGGAAAACTTTTGATATATTTAAAATTAATTGTGAATAGATTCTTACAATGATTATCAATTCTTTGTCCCTCCTATTGTTGAAAATATTCAAAGATTTAGGGCAATTATCTATAGCAGAGTTTGTCTGATTATGTGCATCAGTGATAAAGAGACCATAAGTCCAGCTAATTTGAAAGGCATAGAATTGTAGTCCAGCAAATTGTAATAAGCTTTCAATTTAAAAAAAAACCGGAATCCTCCATTTTTTTTAAGTCTGCATCGAAAATACAGAACATCAACAAGAAACAAATATTGATAATTCTGATTTCATGAACACTATATAATTATGCTCCTGCTTTTAATCACGAAATTTTCTCCTCCACGATCAAAAAAAGGGAAGCTTTCGCTTCACCGTTCTTTAAAGTCTGATTTGGTTTTCCATCTCGCAGACTCACCTTACCGTCAATCCACTTCTGGAGTAGGAAAAGTACCTTCAATTCGTGCCTGGGAATCTTTGTTAAAAAACATTTGCTTAAGAGTGAACAAATGACTAAAATCGCAAACGCAAATGAAGCACTATGAATTCTAATGGGATAAGGATATTCTTGATTTTCTGGTTTGCATCAGTCACATGCATGGTTTGTAGTGCTCAATCGCCAATGTTTGGCTTACCGGAAATCAGGAATTTTGCCCGTTCGGAATATGCCGGCGGTCTTCAAAGTTGGGCGTTTACCGAAACGGATAATGGATTGTTGTATTTTGCCAATAACCTTGGACTTCTCGAATACAATGGAACCCACTGGACTGTTTATCAATCAATTAAGGCGGTCAACAGGGCTGTTTGTGCCGACGGCGACAGGATTTATGTTGGCGCATTCAATGAATTCGGCTACTACGAGGAGAACGCGAATGGCAAATTGGTTTACCACTCGTTAATCGGTTTGGTCAAAGACAAGATTGGCGATTTTGACGAAATATGGCGTATCCACAAAACGAGTTTTGGTATTGTTTTTCAATCATTTAAAGCGCTATTTATATACAAGGACGGGAAAATAACAATTATTCTTCCACCCTCGAACTTTCACTTCTCCTATTATGTCAATGGCATTTTATGGGTATATGATGAAGAACAGGGGCTTATGCAGTACCTGGATGGTAAGGTAAAGCAAGTGCCTGGTGGCGAAACCTTTATCGGAAAGCAAATATGGTCGGTATTGCCTTTGAACGATAATGATGTTCTTATCGGTACCAGTACCAATGGTGTCTTCCGCTACAGCAGTGGCAAAATAATTCCATGGGGTTCAAAAATAAATGAACAACTGAAAAAGTACCAGCTCTATTCGGCCAGGAAGCTCAAGAACAATTATTTAGCTTTTGGGACAATCCAGAATGGGTTAATCGTTACCGATATGGATGGCAACCTTATCCTGGAAATGAACAAAGAGCGTGGTTTGCAGAACAATACAGTCCTGGGCATTGGCCAGGATTACAAAGGCAATATCTGGTTATGCCTCGATAATGGTATCTCCATGATCGAATTTGATTCACCAATCTCCTTCTTTCAAAAATATTTTGACATCGGAACCGGTTACGCTTCCTGCAAATATGGGGATAACATTTATCTGGGTACCAACCAGGGGCTATTTTATATCAAAGAGAGTGATTTTGCGAATCCTTACAAGACAAAATCTGATTTTAAATTGATTGAAGGGACAGCAGGACAGGTGTGGAACCTTTCGGTGATCGATAATGCATTGTTTTGCGGTCATAACAATGGGGCATTTCAGGTTCAGGGCGATAGAGCGATCAAGATTTCTTCAGTTCCGGGAGCATGGAACTTCTTAAAAATCAAGGATACAGGGCTTATCCTTGTAGGCTCTTTTACAGGTCTGTCTATCCTGGAAAATCGTGAAGGTGGTTGGCAATTGAAAAACAGGATAAAGGGGTTTGAAGAGTCGTCACGTTTTGTTCAAATTGATCAGTTGGGCTATATCTGGGTCGGTCAAACCTATAAAGGCATTTTCAGGGTAAAAACGGACAGCTCATGGAGTAAGGTATTGGAAACAGAGCTTTTTACCTCAAAAAATGGGTTGCCTTCCGATCAGTCAAATACGTTGTTCAAGATTCAATCCAAAATATTGGTTGCGACTGAGAGGGGAATCTACAAATTCAATGATCAAAAAAAGATGTTTGAAAACGACCCGGCTTACGAACCCTATTTTGACAAAGGGGTGCCGGTTGATTATCTTTATCAGGATTCGGATAAAAATATATGGTGCTCTACCGATAAAAAGATAGGTGTTTTGCGCTTTCAGGAAGATGGATCTTATAAAAAGATAACAACACCATTCTTAAACCTTACCAATCAGACACTTCGATCATTTGAGAATATTCAGGAATTGGATCAGAACAATGTACTTATAGGTATAGAAGGTGGATTTGCACTTTATATTTCTAAATACAACAAAGATTATTCTAAACCTTGTACAATTTATATCAGCGATTTCAGGTCAAAGGATACGACCGAAGGCATTTTCAGTTATAACAACAAGAAACCAGTTCAAACCCTGATACCTGCTATCAAGTACAAGAACAACTCTGTATCCATCTCTTTTTCAGCAAATAACTATGGAGCTGCTGAAACAAATTTCCAATATAAACTGATCGGTTTTGATGCAGAATGGTCCGATTGGACACCCCAGAGTTTTAAGGAATACACAAATCTTCCTGACAGGCACTATACTTTTATGCTCCGTACAAACAACATCGACCAAACGGTACCTTCGGAGTTGTCTTTTAATTTTATTGTTTTAGCACCGTGGTATCGTTCAGTCTTTGCGTGGATTTTTTATTCTGTAATCTTCATTATTTTTATCTATTTGGGTAAGAGGTATTTGCATTTCAGGATTGAAAAGTCACGCAGAGCTGAGATCCTGAAGCAAAAAGAAATCTACCTTACACGTGAAATGAACCTTAAAGAAAAGGAGCTTGCCAATACGACGATGCTTGTTATCCAGAAAAATAATTTCCTCATCAAATTACAAAGTGATTTAATGAACCTGAATTCAATGCCCGGAAAAGAATTGCCAAAAAACAATATCAACACCCTGATAACGAGGATTGGTAAAGAGATAGACAGTGAAAAACAATGGAAAGTCTTCAACATGCACATCGAACAGGTCTATGAGGATCTTTTTAAGAAGTTAATAGAGAATTACCCTGATCTGACTCCCCGCGAATTGAACTTATGCGCCTACCTTCGGATGAATATTTCGAGCAAGGAAATTGCAACGCTGATGAACATTAGTGCAAGGGGTGTGGAAATCAGCCGTTACCGGATACGCAAAAAACTCCACCTCGACCGCGAAGCAAATCTGACAGAGTTTATGATCAACTTTTGATAAAACAAAAATTGAGTACGATCCGAAAAGCCTTTTTCTGCCACAAAGACACAAAGCCACCAAGACTTCACTAAGGATATAGTACTTATATTTAAATCTTTGTGAAACCTTAGTGTCTTAGAGTCTTTGTGGCATTTTTTGTTTTTTCTTTCGCAGTGTACTCAAAAATTGGATTTTCCCTCCTGAATTATTTCTAAAAAAACTTACTATTCTTTTTCACTATACACGATTTACTCAGTCCTTAGGACTTTTTATGGCCGTTGTTATTGTCCCAGACTGATTTTGAAATGAGGCAATTCAATACTTAACTTCACTTTCGCCTGTAAAGCATTAAATACTCTCATCAAAGTTTCAATTGTAACATTACTGGCATTATTTTCAATTCTTGAAATTTGGGCTTTTTGCACACCAATAAGTTTCCCGAGTTCTTCCTGGGTTAATTTTCGCTCCTGTCTTGTATGTTTAATAGCTTGCCCAATTAAGTCCATTTGCAATTCATACTCAAATCGGTCTCGGTTTGGTGTGCCAATTTTACCGATAAGTTTGTCTTGTACTTCGTCTAATGTATGTGTTTTCATTTCTTTGTCTTATTGGTGATTACTATATCTTCGAAATATCGTGTGCGAGCTTGTTTTGCCTTTTGGATTTCGCTGTCAGGTGTTTTACTCGTTTTCTTTACTATTCCATGCGTTGAAATTACAAGCGTATTCATAGAATTTGTCTTGTCCCAAAAGGCAAACAGTCTGTAATGTAACCCTTGATAAAGAGTCCTGAATTCCCATATTTCGTCTTTAAGTTTTTTGAATAGTTCAGGATCGTGTCTTGTCTGAGCTTTACGAATATTAAAGATTACTTTTTCGTAGTGCTTCTTTTCCAGATTACTGAGAAATTCAAACGTCTCGTCTAAAAACACAATGTCAAAAAGCTTGTCCATTCACTTGATTCTTGATTGTGCAAATATATGCAAAATGTTTCATTATATAGAAACTGTTTTCGGATTGCAATTATTTTTCTTTCATTGCATTAACTGTCAAATAAACAGATAGATACACTCTTTGATGTAATATTGATGTAACGCTGTTTTGTGTTGTTGTGTATTAGATGTACCCCAAAATTTTTAATAATTTGATTTGCCACCTATGTTTGACATCAATTCAAACAAGATTAAACTATGAAGGCGAAAACCATCTATTTGGGAAATTCAGTGGTAAACTGTAACCGGCAAGAAGTAAAAGGTGAATTTGTAGAAAACGACAACGAACAATTCTATAAGATCAGCAACTACAACCAAATGGCTGATTTCTTTATGACCATTGTAAGCAATTCGGATCATTGGATGTTTATTTCGAGCAATGGGTCCTTATCAGCAGGCAGGAAGGATCGTAACAATGCCTTATTCCCTTATTATACAGATGATAAAATTCACGATTACAGGGATCAAACGGGTAGTAAAACCTACATGCTTGTCAATAAGGAGGAGAAGACCTATTTATGGGAACCTTTTACAACCGAATCGGAAAAAATATACGCCATCGAAAGGAACCTGTACAAAAGCATTTTCGGCAATAAAATCATTTTTGAAGAGATCAATGTTGATTTGGGTGTTGGTTTTCAATATGGCTGGTACAACAGCGAGAAATTCGGGTTTGTAAAAAAGTCGGTTATCACCAATCAAAATCAAGGTCCAGTTTCGGTGGATGTGCTCGACGGAATTAAAAATATCCTGGCCAATGGGGTTGATTACGATTTCCAGAATGCCTATAGTAACCTTCTCGATGCTTATAAAAAGTGTGAACTTCTCGAAGATGCCAAACTGGGTTTGTATATGCTGAGTTCAATTCCGGTTGACCGTGCCGAACCCAGTGAATCACTGCGAGCTACCTCGGTTTGGTCGTGCGGGCTCGGTCAGGATTCAAAAATTCTTATTTCAAACCACCAGGTTGAGGACTTTAAAAAGGGGATACCTGTTGAAACAGAGGCAGATATAAGGGCAACGCGTGGTGCATACTTTGTGAGTACGAATCTAATACTTGAAAAAGACGCCTCAAAGGAATGGATGATTGTTGCTGAAATCAACCGTGAAAGTGGCGATGTGGCCAACCTCCGGAATACCATTAAGACAACGAATAATATTGAACAACAGGTAGATGCCGATATTAAAAAGGGAACGCTGGACCTGAAGAAAATTGTCTCCGGTGCTGATGGGATGCAATTGGGATCTGACGGGTTAAGCAGTGCGCGACATTTCTCCAATACCCTTTTCAATGTGATGAGAGGTGGGATTTTTACCAACAGTTACATCCTTGACAAGACGGATTTCGTCCTTTTTGTCAGACAAATCAATATAGATGTTAGCAATAAGTATAAAAGCTGGTTGGATGGGCTTCCTGAACAAATCGGCTACCTTGAATTGATTGGATTGGCGGAAAATACATCAGACAACGACCTGATCAGGATTTGCTACGAATATCTGCCACTTACATTTAGCCGAAGGCATGGCGATCCAAGTCGCCCATGGAACCAGTTTTCGATCGAAACAAAAAATAGGGATGGC
>JBAXWR010000227.1:0-11844 GCA_037128295.1 Mariniphaga sp. | reverse complement strand
ACGGAGGAATTGGGCAAAACCACGGAGGAATTGGGCAAAACCACGGAGGAATTGGGCAAAACCACGGAGGAATTGGAGAACGAAAAAAATAAAACCAAACAATTACAAGTGGCATTCGCAAAGTCTCTCAAGGAAATTGGAATACCTATTGATGCGATCCATAAAAAAACAGGCCTGCAAACCGATGAAATCGAAAAACTTTAACCTTCACAGTTCAATGGTTTGGGAAAGGTGGTGCTGACCAAGAGATTGTGTGTCGGAAAGTTTAATCTCATTGGATTCATCAACCTTAACAGCAGTCTTTTTCTGCTATATGTTTGTAAAAAAAAATCAAGAACTGCGATAGGCTTCATTGTTGTATTTTTTATTTTACCATTGCTTATTAACATCAATCATTTACCTTTGGATTTCATTTCAAACTCCATTCTATGAAAAATCTGACAAGCTTTCTTCTTTTTTTGTTATTGCCTTGTTTATCAATGGCCCAGCAATTTGTTGCCAACTACGACGAATCAAAAATGCCGGCTTATACTTTACCCGATCCTTTGGTTTTTAACGATGGGACGGCCGTTGTCAATAAAAAAGATTGGGATAAAAGGCGATCTGAAATTTTCTCGCTTTTCGAAAAGGAAGTTTTTGGTGTCGTTCCGCAGTGGAAAGGGACAATGAAATCGACGCTTGTTTCCCAAAAAGCAGACGCTTTGGGAGGTTTGGCGATACGTAAAGAAGTCAGGATTGAGTTGGTCAACGGGAACCGGAAAGTTTCGGCAATGGTATTGATCTATCTTCCGAAAAATTCTAAAAAGGCGCCCATTTTCCTTGGTTATAATTTCGATGGAAACCATACAACCACTTCAGAAACTGATGTCTTATTACCTGAGTCGTGGGTTGCCAATAATAAGGTACAAGGGATTACCGATAATAAAGCAAGTGAAAAGGGTAGGGGACAGTCACTTACGCAATGGTCTATAAAACAAGTCGTTTCACGTGGTTTTGGAGTTGCCACGGTTTATTATGGCGATATTGACCCCGACTTTAATGACGGTTTCAAAAATGGAGTTCATGCGCTTTTTGATGCGCCAAGGGACAGCTCTTCATGGGGATCTGTTGCCGCCTGGGCTTGGGGATTATCACGGATCATGGATTACCTCGAAACCGACAAAGAAATCAATTCAAAAAAAGTAATAATCATCGGCCATTCAAGGCTTGGAAAAGCTGCACTTTGGGCTACAGCCTCTGACAAACGGTTTGCCATGAGCATTTCAAATAATTCAGGTTGCAGTGGTGCTGCCCTCTCAAGGCGTATTTTTGGTGAAACCGTAGGTCGGATCAATAATTCATTTCCACATTGGTTTTGCGACAATTATAAGAAATATAACGAAAAGGAGGGTCAGATGCCAGTTGACCAGCATGAATTGCTTGCCTTGAACGCTCCACGTCCGCTTTATGTGGCGAGTGCGGCAGAAGATTTGTGGGCCGACCCGAAAGGGGAATTTTTATCGTGTGTTTATGCCTCACCGGTTTATGAACTTTTGGGCTTAAAAAGTTTTCCTGCAAAAGAAATGCCTGCATTAAGCACTCCTATCATAGGAAGTATCGCCTATCATATCCGTCCTGGCAAGCATGATGTAACCCTCTATGATTGGGAACGTTACATGGATTTTGCCGAAATCTGTTTTAAACTGAAAAAGTAAACCCATTATTTCTATATATTTCTATTTATTTCAACTCTAAAGCGTCGCCCAAATCCTTGCCAGCGAGTACCCCGGTGCATTGATGTTCAGGTCAAGAAAATAACCAAATGGAGTTTGTTCAGTTGAATAACCTCCATTGGTTAAACGTTTTTCGGCCAGGTCGAAAAGTGTCTTGGTAAAGTCGATCGATGCCTTTGATTCGGATAAATGGGCGAAGGAGTGGAGGAGAATGTTTGCAGTATTATTTTTCCTGGCAGTCCATTTCAGGTGGTTGACGAGTTTCTTTTCCCTGCTTGGGAGATCCTTTTCTTCATCTTCAGCTTCGACCTGAACAAACGCAACAATACAATTGGTAAAAGTCTTTCCTAATGTAATCTCTTCTGCATCAGGAAGTGTTTTAGAAGCAGGAAAATAGGAAAACTCCTTGCAATAGATAACCAATACCTTCATTTTTCAGGAATATTAACTTGATTTCTTTTTGTCAAATTAACAAAGTTTTCTTGTTTAAAATGAATTATTAAATGGTAAAAACTATATTTACGCGAAAATTGATATAATAGATGGTCTTTAAGCAATTATTCTCTTTAATACTACTAACCAGTTTCGCATTAAGTAGTTCAGGACAAATATCTTACGGTGGAATTCCTGCCTCATTCAGCAATTTGAAAAAAACGGCTTTTGTAATACCTGTTATTGATATGTTGCCGGTTGACAATAATCAATTGCTTGAGACCGAACAGTCTGATCCTGAAAATCTCAAATCTTTTTATTTTGCAAAAAACTTTGATGTCGATATTAGTCCTAAAACCTCTGGTTTGTGGGAAAGGACTGGTGAATTCAAAATCTGGAGGGTGGGTATCCGCTCGTTAGGTGCATTTTCCCTTAACCTGATATTTGATAAAATGATCATTCCTAAAGGAGCTCTATTGTTTATCTATTCAAAGGGCAAGGAAAAAGTGTTGGGTGCTTTTACTTCCGATAACGAACAGGCTTCTGGTTATTTTGCCACCTTCCCAATCGCAGGCGATGAGGTTGTTGTTGAATACAATGAGCCGGTTGAAACGGATTTTCCTGGTGAGTTACATATCAAAACTGTCAACCACGATTATAAAAACCTATTCGGAACCAGGCCTCTTGGCGAATCAGGCCTCTGCAACATGGATGTTTATTGCGCTGATGCATCTTTGTATATTACTGAAAAACAGTCGGTGGTTGATCTCATTGTAGCAGGACGCGAACTTTGCACCGGCACATTGGTCAATAATACGAACCAGGATAAAACGCCATATTTGATAACTGCCGGGCATTGTATAGAGAATGCTTCCGATGCCGATAAAACGATTTTTTGTTTCAATTACGAAAGCCCAACCTGTGGCAACGGTGTTAGCAGCCTTAACGGGTACGCAAACCAGACACTTTCGGGTTCAACACTTAAGGCAAGGTCCGATTCACTTGATTTTGCATTGGTTCAGCTCTTAGTATCCCCGCCAGCCGATTTTCGACCTGTTTATGCTGGTTGGAACAAATCGGCAACAATCCCAACTTCTACATTTGCTTTTCACCACCCAAAAGGAGATGTCAAAAAACTTTGCAAAGATAATGATGCTCCCAAAATAGGTAATTATAGTACCGATTTTGTAAAAAATAGTTTCTATATAATCGGGAAATGGGAAATTGGTACGACCGAGGCTGGTTCATCGGGTTGTGGACTTTTTAATCAAAGTAAACAAATGGTTGGCTCACTTACCGGCGGGACGGCCACCTGTGCTGATCCAACAAATGATCTTTTTTCGATGTTCAACAAGCAATGGGATTATTACAAAACAAGCGATAAGCAACTCAAAGCATGGCTCGATCCCAAAAATTCAGGGGTTTCAGAACTTACAGAATTGAATCCGTTCGACAGTAGCAATTCATGTCACTTGTTTACGAATGCTGAACCTGGCGAGAAATTTGTTTCCGAACGAACTGTCAATCAGATTAATGGTTATAAAACAGGTCATAATAATTTGAAAATTACTGCTTATGCCGAACGTTTCGGAAAAACAGATAAAACACTTCTCACCTCAGTATCAATAGGTGTGGCTAAAATTACATCCTCTGTGATGAACGCAAACAGCAAAATTGTACTGAAAGTCTATGATGAAGACGGAATAAGTGGTTTACCAGGTCAGGAACTTGTCACCATGGATTTACCTTTTAGTGTGCTTAGTGAGAAAAAGATGAATTATATTGGACTTGTTAATCCAATCGTTATCCAAAAACGTTTTTTTATCGGTTTTGAAATTAATTATGCTAATGCAAAGGATACATTTGTTGTATATCACACACCCGACCGGTTAAAACTGAGTAAAAACCAGGCTTTTGCGAAATCGGGCACAAGCTGGAAACCTTTTTATTGGGTTCCTGTTTTGGGCACTTCATGTTCATTATTGATTAACGCAAATGGGTGTCAAAATACCATGGCTGTTATCGAAAACCCAACAGTTGATGAAGCGTCAAAATTTCAGGTTTTATATCCGCAATCCGGAATTACTAATTATTTCCTTCTTCACAATAAAGGAAATGAAGAGTATGCAGTGATTACATTGTATGATATTCTGGGAAGAAAACTATTCGTTGAAGAACGCATGTTATCAACAGTCCCCCGTCCGATTTCAACGGGCAATTACCACTCTGGCATCTATTTTCTGACTGTTGAAACTGCTACAGCTCATCAAGTGATTAAAATCAAAGTTATAAAGCCTAATTGAAAAAGTTATGTTTATATTATTAAATAACTAGTGATTAACGTATTGGGCTTAATGTTCAGATTGTTTTCAAAAATGCCAAGATACTTTACCATACTAATCCCCTTTTTAATTTTTAACCTGTTGTGTTGTACCCAACGGGCAAAGAAACAACCTGTATCAAAATCAAATGGGGAAAACATAAGATTGAATTATGCCAAAGGGTTTACGATTTGTGATTTTGGCAATTATCGAAAAATTATGGTCTCCGATCCCTGGCAGCAATCTTCAAAGGTCAGTTTCGAATATTTTCTTGTAGATCGTGATCAGAAGATTCCCTCAGAACTCGATGGTCAACAGATTATCAGGACTCCCGTTTCATCAATGATTTGTCTCTCCACATCGCACATTGGTTTTTTAAGTGCGATCAATGAACTTCCCTCCTTAAAAGGTCTTTCAGGAGCCGGATTTGTATCTGATCCTGATGTGCAAAAATCAGTTTCAGAAAAAAAAGTTCTGGATGTTGGTTACGATCAGGGGATCAATTACGAAAAGATCCTTGGTTTGAAACCTGATTTGATCATGGCCTATGGCGTCAGCGGCGATGTAACAGGATTTATCAATAAGTTGCAAGACCTTGGCCTGAACGTTGTTTTAAATGGGGAATATCTGGAAGCTACACCTTTGGCAAAGGCTGAATGGATCAAATTTGTGGCTGCCTTTTACAACAAAGACAATGAAGCCGCAGCCTATTTTTCGAGGGTCGAAGCAAATTACAACCAAATTAAAAGTCAGGTAGCTGATGTTGGAATTCGCCCGGTTGTGATGACAGGGTTACCTTTTAAAGATGCGTGGTGGATGGCAGGTGGAAAATCCAACCTGGCTGCGTTGATCTCTGATGCAGGTGGACGGTTTTTATGGAACGATAATAATTCACGGGAGGCATTTGTCGTTTCGCTTGAAGAGGTTGTTGTACGGTCTGCAAAAGCTGACTTTTGGATCAATTGCGGTACAGTAAATAATTTGAACGAATTGATCGCTGAAATTAATTCTGCCCTTCCTCATGGTATTGAGGTGTCAAGTATCCAGCTGCTTTCTTATAGTTCCAAAGACCTGGCACAATCACTACGGGGATTTATCTACGAACTGCGTCTGCCCATCGATACTGATGCTGCTCGCCTGACCGCAATTAAAGAAAACATGGATAAATTTATGGTAGCTCCCTCATTTAACATCCAGAGAATGTCCAAGGGCAAAACTATTACCAAGGACATTAGGCCATTTATCGAAAGCATGTCGCTTGATGCTGTAAGTAAAAAGGTAGATTTAACCATACGCCACGCGCAATCAGGCTCAGCACGACCTGTTGACATTATCACAAATATTCTGGGATACAATACCGGTGAGCTTGGTCAAGTTCGAGTGATCAAGATGGAAACGGTTCTAAATTAATTTTGGGATGGTTATACCAATATTTATCCCACTAATATTTTCTTTGAAAAAGGGCATTTTAAAGGTAATGTATGTTTTCTTAAAAACACAGCTTATGTATAGTTGAAGAGAAACTAAGGAGTTATCCATTGGCTGAAAAGAATCAGAAAAAAGAAGTAAAACAAAAGGCAATCGAAGAAACCCTTTGGGATTCTGCCAATAAACTCAGAGGCAGTGTAGAACCTGCCGAATACAAACACGTAGTATTGGGAATGATATTCCTAAAATTCGCGAGCGACAAGTTTGAAGAACACCGCAGGGCGATGATCGCCAAAGGGCAGGAAAAATACATTGAAATGCCGGACTTCTACGGTCAGGCAAATGTCTTTTATCTCGATGAAATTTCCCGCTGGAGTTATATAGTCAAAAACTCGAAGCAGAACGACATTGCTTTGAAGATTGATACCGCCCTGCACAATATTGAAAAAAACAACAAAGCCCTCAAAGGTGCATTGCCTGATAATTACTTTTCTCGTTTAGGTCTGGATATTACAAAACTCTCTTCCCTGCTTGATACCATTAACGACATTGATACGCTCAAAGACAAAGCTCAGGATATCGTAGGCCGTGTATATGAATATTTCCTATCTAAATTTGCCTTGGCAGAAGGAAAAGGCAAGGGTGAATTTTATACACCCAAAAGCATTGTAAACCTCATTGCCGAAATGATAGAGCCTTACAACGGTATTATCTATGACCCTGCATGCGGTTCGGGCGGTATGTTTGTACAATCCATCAAGTTTATTCAAGCTCACCACGGAAACACAAAGAATATCGCTATTTACGGACAGGAATACACTAACACAACCTACAAACTGGCGAAGATGAACCTTGCCATTCGCGGTATTTCCGGCAATCTGGGCGAAAAAGCAGCCGACACTTTCGGTGACGATCAGCACAAAGACCTGAAGGCCGATTTCATAATGGCAAATCCGCCGTTTAATCAAAAAGACTGGCGTGGAGAAAACGAATTATTGACCGACCCCCGTTGGCGTGGTTATGAGGTACCGCAGAAGAGCAATGCCAACTATGGCTGGATTCTCAATATGGTTTCCAAACTTTCTGAAAACGGCGTTGCTGGTTTTATCTTGGCGAATGGCGCTTTGAGCGGCGGTGGAGAAGAGTATAAAATTCGGAGAAAGCTAATTGAGAATAATTTGGTAGAAGCAATTTTGGTTTTGCCGCAAGATATGTTTTACACCACCAATATAAGCGTAACCATTTGGCTACTTAACAAAAACAAAAAAGCACAAGCCCGCAACATCGGAGAAGAGAAACGCCAATACCGTAATCGTGAAAAAGAAATCCTGTTTATGGATTTGCGGCAGATTGGTGAGCCGTTTGAAAAGAAATTTATTCAGTTTAGCGCACAGCATATTAAAGATATCGCGACAACTTATCATACTTGGCAACAAGAAAATAATAACTACAAAGATATTCCTGAATATTGTTATTCAGCGTCCTTCGATGAAGTAGCAAAAAAAGATTTTTCTCTTGTACCAAGCAAATACATTGAGTTTGTCAACCGTGATGAAAACATAGATTTTGACGAAAAAATGAAAAGCTTGCAGTCCGAATTTGCTGATTTACTGAAAGCCGAAACCGCTTCTAAAAAAGATTTACTAACCGTGTTTAAGGAATTGGGCTATGAAATTAAAGGCTAATGATATGATACAGAAAACTGATTTTATCGTTGAAATTAAACAAATACTTGCACAAGCAAGGCAGCGGGCGTATTCCGCCGTAAATTCAGCTATGGTGGAAGCGTATTGGTTTGTAGGTAAACGCATTGTTGAAGAAGAACAATATGGCGAAAAACGTGCTGAATATGGGAAACAAGTGCTTGAAACTTTGTCTAGAGAACTTACTGCCGATTTAGGAAAGGGATTTTCTCTCCGAAACCTCCGAAATTTTAGAAATTTTTATTTAACTTTTCCCAACATATTACAAATTCGGCAGACAGTGTCTGCCGAATTAAGTTGGTCCCATTTTCAAGCTATAATGCGGGTATCCGACGAAAATGCCCGTTTATACTACCTAACCGAAGCCGCACAACAAAATTGGTCGATACGAACTCTCGACCGGAATATTTCCACTCTATACTATCAACGACTTTTGTCTTCCCAAATAAAAGAACCTGTTGAAAATGAAATGCGGGAGAAAACAAAAGAGTTTCAAGACGACAAGTTTGAATTTATAAAAAATCCTACAGTTTTAGAATTTTTAAACTTACCTGCCAATACCGGATATACTGAAGCACAGCTTGAACAAGCCTTATTGGATAATATCCAGTGCTTTCTGCTTGAGCTGGGCAAAGGGTTTGCCTTTGTAGCAAGACAACAATTAATAAGAACCGAAACTTCCAGTTTTTATATTGATTTGGTTTTTTATAACTACATCCTCAAATGTTTTGTAATAATAGATTTAAAAACTAATCGCATTACGCATCAAGATGTCGGCCAATTGGACATGTATGTGCGCATGTTTGACGACCTGCAAAAAACAGAAAACGACAATCCAACAATAGGGATTCTGCTCTGCACTGAGACAGATAAAACCATTGCCAAATATTCGGTATTAAACCAAAACAAACAACTGTTTGCTACCAAGTATATGCCGTATCTACCTACCGAGGAAGAACTGGTTGCAGAAATCGAACGCGAAAAATTGATTATTAAACAGCAACTTGAAAATGGCAAGAAATAGGTTATGAAATCAAATTATAAGCCAATTGGTTATTATATCCAGCTTGTTGATGAACGAAATGCCGGTCATGAAGTAAAAAATCTTTTAGGATTAAGTATATCAAAACAGTTTATTCCTTCTGTTGCCAATATTATTGGAACGGATATGGAGAATTATAAAATCATTCGTAGAAATCAATTTGCTTGTAGCACAATGCAGGTAAGGCGTGATAAAAAAATGCCTGTTGCTTTGTTGCAAGAAGTAGATGAAGCCATTATTTCGCAAGCCTATCCGATTTTTGAAATAGCAAAAGCGAAAGAACTTTTGCCAGAATATTTAATGATGTGGTTTGCTCGTAGCGAATTTGACAGAGAAGCTTGTTTTAATGCGGTGGGCGGTGTGCGTGGCAGTTTAGAATGGGAAGATTTTTGTGATATGAAATTACCCATCCCCTCCATCACCAAGCAAAAAGAAATTGTAAAAGAATACAATGTCATTCAAAACCGCATCGCCCTTAACCGGCAACTGATACAAAAACTGGAAGAAACCGCCCAGGCCATTTACAAGCAATGGTTTGTTGATTTTCAATTTCCCTTCGACTTTACTTCGACGCCGCTCAGCACAAACGCTCAGGGCAAGCCCGATGTAAACGGATGTCAGACTGAGCCTGCCGAAGTCAAGCCATATAAAAGCAATGGCGGGGAGATGGTTTTTAATGAAGAATTGGAAAAGGAAATTCCGAAGGGGTGGGAAGTCAAACCACTTGCTGATTTATCAGAATTAAAATATGGAAAGATGCTGGACGCAGAACTCTTCTTGGAAAGTGGTTATCCTATATTTTCAGGATATGGAGTCAGAGGCTATTATTCGGAATATATGTTTGAAGAACCTCAAATTTTAGTTCTATGCCGAGGAGTCAGCGGCACAGGTAAAGTTAAATTATCACCACCTTTTGCATATATCACCAACCTAAGCATTATTGTAGAATCTAAACAAGAACTAATAAAAAAAATGTTTCTGTTTTATTTTTTAAAAAATGGAAACTTGCGTTCACTTGATAGTGGCTCTGCTCAATCACAGATAACAACTGGTGATTTGTATGTTCAGCCGATTTTGGTTCCTTCAATATTTATACAAACAAAATTCAATGAATGTATTGAAAAACTAATGAACAAAAAAGAATTGCATGAAAAGGGTATAGGTATCCTAGACAACTTCCAATCGTTACTTCTCTCCAAACTCGCCACGGTGGAGGATTAAGCTAATGAAATTAGAAGAACAATCATACAAAAAACTCATTTCGCACATTGGCGATTTGCTGCAAAAAGGCAGACAGCAGGCAGTCCAGTCTGTCAATACCATTCTGGTTCAAACTTATTGGCTCATCGGGCAGCACATTGTAGAGTTTGAGCAAAAAGGAGATGTTAAAGCCGAATATGGCAGTCAATTGCTTGATAATTTATCCAAAGATTTAACAGCGCTTTATGGCAAAGGATTTAGCCGTTCAAATATTTTTCAGATACGCCTTTTTTATCTTAAGTTCCCAATTGTCCAGACACTGTCCGGACAATTGACATGGAGCCATTATACCGAAATCCTGAAAGCCGACAATGACCTGGAAATTGGTTTTTACAGAAAACAATGCCAACACGAACGTTGGAGCGTGCGTGAACTAAAACGCCAAATGAAAAGCTCACTATTCGAACGCATTGCTTTGAGCAAAGATACCTGCTTGCAAAATACGAAAGCAAACAACTCACCGTAACAGAAGCAAAATCTATTATCCTTCAATTAAAAACTCTGCCAGCAAGCGACCTGTACGAAAGCAACAAAACCATTATGCGGTGGCTTTCCGATGGCTTTATCCTCAAACGTGAAGACCGCAATCAAAAAGACATTCATATTGAATTAATAGACTACAACGGATTAGAGGCGCAGCTTGCCGGATTAAAGCCGGATCTGCAGAGATCAACCCCGAAGACTGAATATTATATCGAACCTCATGATAAGCTTTCACTGAATGTGTACATGAACAAGAACCAGACACCGGCTGACAAGCAGAAAATGACCAATACCATCATACGGCAGATGACACCACTGGGAAGCAGCGTGACAGACACGCACACCATCCCGAATCTGCTGGCGGAGATGGATTTGCTGCGCATCGAAAAGGCGGTGGTCTTCCCGATTAAAAATGGCTTGCCCTTTGGCGATGACATGACGCAGTGGTATCTCAGTGAGATTGAAAAATCAGGAAAAAAGGATCGCTTTATCGTCTGCTGTTCCGTAAAACCGATCTCAAGTAATGCCGCAAAAAAGGTTGATGAATATAAAGCCATGGGGCTCAAAGGTGTAAAGATCCATCCCAATTCGGCCAGATTTTATCCCAACGACAAAGCGGCCTGGCCATGTTATGAGGCCGCAGGAAAAAATAATCTCCCCGTCCTCATTCACTGCGGACGTACCGGACAGGAGCCGAAAAGTGGTCTTGCCCGCATGCTATATTCCGAGGACTATGCTGATATTAAAAATTTTCCTGAGCCGATCTCCGCGTTTCCCGGTGTGCGCTTCGTCTTGTGTCATGCCGGAGCACTGCAAAACGAAGAGGCTGTGCACATCGCGAAGAATCACCGTAATGTATGGATGGATGTGCAGGGACAAAGCGTTGATAACATTAGAAAGATGATCAAGGAACTCGGCCCGGAGAGGCTGATGTTCGGATCAGACTTCCCGTTTTATCCTGTGGCAACGGTTCTTGCCCGCATGCTGGTGGCCACGGAAAAGGACAAAGTAGTCAGGAAAATGATTTTCTCTGAAAACGCAAAACGCTTCTGGAATATAGCAACGTAACTACTTGATACCGGTCTTTTTTAATACCCAGTAGCTATCAAATATTAGCCCTACTTAGCTTCGCAAGTGGGATAATTCGACTAGCGCTTCGAACTTCACTTCGTTCGTTTTCAGCGAGTCTCATTAAAAGGTTGATTACCGGGCATAATACCAAGTAAGCTTTCAAAAATTCATATTTTATTTTTTGAAAGCAACTTGGTATAAGAAGCCAACAATCTCTGAACGAAGCAAAGGCGTAGTATCCGGAGAAATGATATCTCCTGCCATAATGTGGTCTTCGCATTGGCTAAGATTGAGCAACTTCTTGTCTTTGCTGCCAAACAACTCGAATTTTTTTACGATCTCACTCGTATCAACGACTTTATCTTTTTCGGTATAAAGAAATAGAGCAGGAA